>NZ_JBPUGE010000004.1:0-181224 GCF_051549505.1 Veillonella sp. ZSJB6
CGAACACAGTAGTTAAGCTCATAAACGCCGAAAGTACTTGGCTGGAGACGGCCTGGGAGGATAGGAAGCCGCTGATTGAAGCATAAAATAGAGGGTCAACCCTAAAGGGTTGGCCCTCTATTTTTGTGCTCTAACGAGCACATTCCAATTTCTTCTAGAGCCGTTTCCAGCCAAGGTTGTACAAGTATTATCTATGTGTTTTATCCTATAGGAGGCCTGGGAAGCCTAGGGCAATAGGGCGTAAAGGAGCGCAGCGACGCATACGTCCATTGCATCAGGTTCGACGAAGCCCTTAAGGTATATTCTTTATTTTAGAGCATAGTCTTAACTACTGCCATGGGCGAGTGTGATAGGAAGCCGCGACTAGTGGTAGATATAAACTACCTCTAACCGATACCGCGGTGCGTAGCACCAATGGTATCGCACCGTAAAGCAGTTGAGTTACTCTAAATTATGTAATTAAAACAAGCCCCATGATCACATGATATGTACCCATTTTCCTGGACACATATTATTTACTAGCCTAAACACATGGATGCTTCCCTGTATTTTACAGGAGGCATCCCTTTTGTTTTTTTCTGGATCCTTTTGTTGTTGTAATAGTTAATGTATTCTTCTATTGCTACTGCAAAAGCATTAAATGATGAATATTCTGTTTCAAAACCATAATATATTTCTGTTTTCAATCTACCAAAAAAGGTTTCTATCACAGAGTTATCATAACAATTTCCTTTTCTAGACATAGACTGAATAATGCCATGTTCTTTAAGTGCTTGCCTAAAATAGTTATGTTGGTATTGCCATCCTTGATCAGAGTGGAAGATTAATCCCGAAAGATTAGTAAACTTCTTAAAGGCTTTCTCTAATATACGAGAAATCTGTTCTAAGTTAGGCCTTAATGCTAAGTCATACGCAACAATCTCATTCGTATTCATATCTAAAATAGGCGATAAATAGCATTTGCCCCACGAGAAATTAAATTGAGACACATCAGTAGTCCATTTTTGTAATGGTGCAGTTGTACTAAAATCTCTATTGACAATATTTTCTGCTACTTTACCGACTTTCCCTTTGTAAGAGTGATACTTTTCCTTCGGCCGCTTTCCTGCGAGTCCCATATTATGCATAAGCCTTTGCACTCGTTTATGATTGACTACAAAACCTCGATTAAGAAGCTCTTGGTATACACGCCGCACACCATACCGACCTTTATGTTCTGTAAAAATCTTTTGAATTTCATCTTTTAGCTTTGTATTTCTTTTATCTACAAGATCTACTTTAGTAAGTTCAAAATAATAAGTAGATTTGGACATTGGCATAGCTTTCAAAAGATGCTTTAATTGATATCCTTGCTTTCGGAGCGTTTTAATAATCGCTGCTTTTTCGCCTTGAGACGCGCAGCTTCCTTTTCTTCTCTCAAGGCAATCTCTTTTTTTATGACTTCATTTTCAGCTTTAATATAAGCAATTTCAGCTCGTAAGCGAATGAGTTCCTCATATTCACTCTCTTTGAGTTTTCGAGGTGAGATAGTCTTAGTTACTTTCATTTTGCAATCCTTTGGTGGTCGTCCTTTAGATTTATTGATAAGACCATTGTATCCCAAAGTTTTGTATTTATGAACCCATTGATACAGCTGCCCAGAATTAATACCAGCTACAATAGCTACTGTTCTCAATCCTTGTCCAGAGAGGACTTGGCATACCAAACTATATTTCTCTTCTGGAGACCAATACTTATTAGCCCCTCGACTTTTATTAATGGCCGAGCCATGAAGCTGTTCTAATTTAACCCAGTCTCTTATTAGTCTATGAAATGTATCTGTCCTCACACCGTTAGGTGTCTTGGGCCATTCACCTTGATAGAATAATTCAATTGCTTTTCTTTTAAATTCATAACTATATCTCATGAAAATACCCCCTTTACTGGTTGTCCAGTAAAGGGGGTACATATCAACAAAATCATAGGGCTTATTTATAACAACTTATTAGGGATTTTATTTATATACAAAAAAGAGCCGCCTAAGCAGCTCTAGGTTTATTATTCTACACCAACCATTACGTTAGTAGCCTTGATAACAGCATATACTTCTTTGCCTACTGTTAAGCCCAATTCTTTAACAGATTGAACTGTAATGTCAGCAGTAATGATATTATCGTTACCTACATTAATTTTCACAATTGCATTTACGGCACCTTCTTGAATTTCTACGATAGTACCTTTTAATTGGTTTCTTGCGCTTAATTTCATATTTGGCTCCTTATAAGAATTATATAATACATTCAAATTTATATTTATTATATCATTATATATAAAAAAGGCCATGATGTATATCACATCATGGTTTTTTATGCATGGAGCGGGCGAAGGGAATCGAACCCTCCTCTCAAGCTTGGGAAGCTCGCATTCTACCGATGAACTACGCCCGCAGGATGTACATATTGTATCATATATGTATCTATACATTCAAGTAAAGTTAGTCGTCATGAATATACCTATAGTGGTAGTTGTATTGTATTGTTATAACAATAGAGGTATAAAGTAATAGAAAAGGAGGCATATGTATGTCAAAGATTTATAAAATCCATAAATGGTTATCTATAATATCTGTAGTGTTTTTCTTAATGTTTTGTATTACTGGGCTTATCCTTATGTTTAGGACTGAGTTAAATGCATGGGCTCAAGGAGGAACACACAATACTTCATCATCTATGGCTATGAGTCAACAAGAAATGTCAATTTTTAATTATGCTGATGAAGGAGCTTCATTAGTTAAGCAAACCTATCCATCTAAGGATATTTTAAATATTTCTCCTGCTATGGGGGCTGGACATATTTTACGTTATCGTATTATTGATTCAGCTGCTACCATAGCTCCTCCAGCACGTATGGGAATGGGTGGTGACTATGCATTATATAATCCTAATACGAAAGCTCTCATTACTACGCATCATGAAACATCTGCTCATCCTTGGGTGCGCAGTATATTACATACTCTTCATCAACTACATACGCGATTAGATCTCGGAAAAACTGGGATTTATATTGTAACAATTTTATCTTTTTTATGTGCTTTATCGATTATTTCTGGTATTTTCTTATATGGTCCATTTCGTAAAAGTTTTGCAAAATCTGCAGTATTGTCAAATCATATGAAATTAAGTTCATTGCATCGAGAGTTTGCAATGGTTGCTACTGTATGGGGATTTATCTTATGTATTACAGGTGTATGGATAGGTGGATTTTTTATTGCCAATGACAGCTATAATGCAGATGTACTACATACTGCAAAGCAAGAGCTTTCATCGGATCAATCCGAAATTTTACAACCATCCGAAGCTATTTCTCGCATTATGAAAGCTTATCCAGATCGTCAGCTTATATCTATTGATTATCCATCCAAATTTAATGACCATCACTATGCATTTTATTTAGGTGCTGAAAATGATGATGATCCTGCTATGTTTTTGGGACAGCCTGTCTATGCTAATTTACATGCTGATTCTGCTAAGGATATGTATTCTACAAAAACAATACCATGGTATTTTACTGGTATGACTACAATGATTAATCTCCATATTCATAATCATAATACAATGGTGCTTAAAATATTATGGGCCATCTGGGATATAGTTCTTATTATAGGTATTATAACAGGCATTATGATGACTATTATAAAGAAATTTGTTAAATCTCGTGCTATGGAATCTAGAGCACCCGTTGAGATACAACATGTTTGGCGTAAACCTATCCTTTATAGTATTTTAGTTCTCCTAGGTTTTATTGTGCCTCTTTGGTCTAATCCAATCACAAATAGTATAGCTGCCATTTGTTTAAGCATTCCACTTATTGGATTCTTAATTTCTCTGATCAGAGGGAATAATTATTAATCAGTATTTTATTAGCTTGCTCCATAAGTATAAGTATGTCGCAAATGTTTGATTACTCTAGACTTAATCCGCATGGTTCATCATTAGTTTATTGATTATTTTCGAAGTGAAATGATATAATAAATTTAAATAAATAGTTTTTATGTATAAAATTCTGTATTTATATTTATAATTGAGAAAGTGGTAGTTACTATGAATTATATAAAAGCATTTATTCAGTCTGAATCATCTGGCGGTATTATGCTCTTACTTGCCGCTATTCTTGGTGTTATTACAGCAAATTCTCCTCTAGCAGAACAGTATTTCGCCTTAATGCATGTGTATTGGGGACCTATGGATATACTGGAATGGGTTAATGATGGGTTAATGGCACTCTTTTTCCTATATGTAGGGCTAGAGATTAAATCAGAAATGATTTCTGGCGAATTGAATACAAATTCAAAAAGAGTATTACCACTCTTAGCTGCTTTTGCAGGTGTTGTTACACCTGCTTTAGTATATTTCTTAATTGCTGGTTCTGTCCCTGAGTATACCCATGGATGGGGGATTCCAACAGCTACAGATATTGCATTTGCCATAGGTGTTATTATGATGCTTGGTAAACGTGTATCTCAAGCTATGAAAGCTTTTCTTTCTGCCTTAGCTGTTATTGATGATTTAATTGCTATTATCGTTATAGCTATCTTCTACGGTGCCGGCGTAGATTTCCCGTATTTGATTGGTGCCGCTATCGTAACAGGCGCATTGTGGTATACTAATAAACAGGGGTATGTGAGACCTGTATTATATGGTGTATTGGGTGCAGTTCTTTGGTATTTTGTATTAAAGTCTGGCGTTCATGCAACTATTGCTGGGGTTGTCTTAGCTATGACAATTCCTGCAACAGGTAAACTTGATGGTGAAACAGTATATCCTATGCATAAATGGGCAGATAAACTGAAGCATTGGGTTAATTTTTTAATTATTCCTTTATTTAGTTTCTTAAATGCAGGGGTATCCTTTGCTGATGTTTCTGTAGATCATTTATTCCATCCTGTTGTACTAGGCGTTTCATTAGGCCTTATTTTAGGTAAACAGTTTGGTATTTTCTCTGCAGTTTTCGTTTTAGTTAAATCTAAGATTATCAAGATGCCTACTAATACAACATGGCCAGAGGTTTATGGTACTGCCATCGTTTGTGGTATTGGTTTTACTATGAGCTTATTTGTAGCTACATTGGCATTTCCACCTGGTGTCAATCAAGAAATGGCTAAAATTGGTATCTTTATAGGTTCTATTATTTCTGGTTTATTAGGTGCTATAGTTTTAATTTTGGCATATAAAATAAGAACTTTTAAGCATAAATAATGAACGTATTATATTAGGAAGGAATCATATGGAACGGATATTTGTATTTTTACGTTCTCCTGGTTCGGCGACTGCTGTTCTACTAGGAGCTACACTTATTGCATTAATCGTAGCAAACTCTCCATTGGCGACACAGTATATGTCACTTGTTAATTTGAAACTAGGTCCACTAACAACTATGGAGTGGGTAAATGATGCATTAATGGCGATTTTCTTCCTCTTTGTTGGGTTAGAAGTAAAGCGTGAATTGGTAAGTGGCGAGCTTAATACGAATGCAAAGCGTATTATGCCAGGTATTGCTGCATTATTTGGTGTGTTAGTACCTGCTATTATTTATTATCTTATTGCAGGCTCTAGTGAAGTGTATGTTCATGGTTGGGCTATTCCAACAGCGACAGACATTGCTTTTGCTATAGGTGTTATAACTGCATTGGGATCTAGAGTTCCTAACTCTATGAAGGTCTTTTTGACCGCCTTAGCTGTTATTGATGATTTGATTGCTATTATCGTTATTGCTATATTCTATGCATCAAATCTGAATCTTTTCTATTTATTTGGTGCCGTTGTTGTAACGGGTTTATTGATTTACTGTAATCGGTCTGGTTATGTTAGATCTTTATCCTATATCATTCTTGGTTTGATTCTATGGTATTGTATACTTCGCTCTGGATTACATGCTACTATGGCCGGTGTAATCTTGGCGATGACAATTCCAGAACGCGGTAAGATTGGTCGTAAATATGTTAGACCAATGCAACATTGGGAACATTATTTATCTAACTGGGTAAGCTTTGTGATTGTTCCTATTTTTGCTTTCTTTAATGCCGGTGTAAGTCTTGCTGGATTCGGTGTAGCAGATTTAACACATCCTGTTGTTTTAGGTGTTGCACTAGGCCTTATTTTAGGTAAACAAATCGGTATCTTTGGTGCTATGTTTGGGATGATCAAGTTAGGTATTGTACCTATGCCAGCAGAAGCTAACTGGAAATTTATTTATGGTACCTCCATTGTATGTGGTATTGGTTTTACTATGAGTATATTTGTTTCTGTTTTAGCTTTTGATCCAGGTCATGCTCAAGAGATGGCTAAGGGTGGCGTATTAATAGGTTCCATCATTTCTGCCGTTATTGGCTATATTTACTTACGCATTATTGGTGCTAAGCGTAAGGAATGCCATATAGGTGTATATCATAACTGCTAAAATTAAATAGTTATTATAAAAGTCTCCATTATTGACTGTCTATAAAATCAAAACATAAAAACTTTACTTGATTAGGCAGACTTTAATGGAGATTTTTCATTGCTATACTATATTTCTATGATATATATGTAGTACTAGATTTGAGATATAGTTAAAAACGTGCATTATATATGCATTTTTTGTATTGCTATCTCAATATGGTTTATAGATTATTTAAAACTGTATAGTATACTACTGATGTAAGGTGAGGTGTATATGGTTAAGAAAATAATTATCGCATGTACGCTTGTTTGTATGACTACAATGGTATCTTCCGTATCATTGGCAAAAACGATTGATCGGGGACAACGGGGGCACCATGTAAGTAAGGTGCAAACCATGTTAAAGCATCAAGGGTTTTTGCATGATTCTGTAGATGGCATTTATGGTCATAACACAGAACAGGCCGTACGAAAATTTCAAAAGTCAAAGGGACTCGCTGTCGATGGGCGAGTTGGTCCTGCAACAATGAATGCTTTAGAAAAGTTGGAGACTCGATATGGTGGTCATGGTACAGCATTAAGTCATGATGGTGTGCCGAATAAATACTCTCGAGTATTAACTATGCAGGCTAGTGCTTATTCTGCTCAAGATCCTGGAAATGGAAATTATACGGCTACAGGTAGTCGCTTGAAGAAGGGAATTGTATCTGTAGATCCAAAATTAATTCCATTAGGTACGAGATTATACATTGAAGGATATGGTTATGCTGTAGCCGACGATGTTGGTGGTGCTATTAAAGGTCATAGAATTGATTTAGCCTATGATTCACGTTCTGAAGCATTGCAGTTTGGTCGTCAAACTGTGAAGGTTTACGTTTTATAATAAAAACTCTCTAGTACATATAATAGTGTAATAGACTATAAGGTCTAAACTTACAGTATTACATGAGGACTAGAGAGTTTTTATTTTGCCGAATTATAGTGTTTCTATAACCTCGAATATTCGGAAATTATGGTATAATAAACATAGATATATTTGAAATAACTCATGACATTTGTTACATGAGTGTAATCAATAGTTATATGATGAATGGTAAAGGAAATTCTATGGATAAAGTACGGCGCGTGGAACGCATGGTGGCAATGACAAAATTGTTAGTTGATTCACCGCAAAAATTGATTCCTTTAAATTATTTCTGTGATTTCTTTGGCATGGCTAAATCTACAGTTAGTGAAGATTTAACCTGTGTTAGACAGTCTATGGAACACTTTCAACTGGGCACATTAGAAACAGTGGCTGGTGTGGCAGGCGGGGTACGTTTTATTCCTCATCGGAAGGGTACTCAAGCAAATGATATTCTACGAGATGTGCAAGCTCGTTTAATGGAACCAGATCGTATTATCCCTGGTGGGTTTATTTATATGTCTGATATCTTGTATGACTGGCATGTAATGACACGTCTTGGGGAAATCATAATGACTCGCTTTATGGACCGCAATCCAGATTATATTTTGACGGTTGAAACGAAGGGGATTCCTTTAGCTGTTATGGTGGCTAGAGCGTTTAATAAACCCCTCGTTATTGCTCGTCGTGATAGTAAAGTAACAGAAGGGTCTGCTATTAGTATTAACTATGTAACTGGCTCCTCTGGTCGTATTCAAACTATGACGCTTACTAAACGTGCTATTCCACCGAATGCTAGGGTCTTAATTATCGATGATTTTATGAAAGCAGGTGGCACTGCAAAAGGTCTTAAAGAACTTGTTTTAGAAATGAGTGGTGTCGTTGTGGGGACCGGTGTTCTTGTAGCAACGGCAGAGCCAAATCCAAAATTAATCGATGATTATGAATCACTATTTACGTTCTATGGTATTGATGAAAATACAAAGAAAATCAACATAGAACCAGTATTTGATGAAGAATAAATAATTAATATTAGATACATTATAGTTAGATATAATGACTTTATATCGCATATTGGACAATGGGCTAATATGATGTAAGTACTATTAAAAAGTCAGATATATGAGAGATAACAGATAGGAGATTACTATGAATATTGCAAGCCTTATTTTAGCTGCTGGTAAGGGCACGCGCATGAAGTCTAAATTGCCAAAGGTATTGCACAAGGTTGGCGGTAAGGCGATGGTAGAGCGCGTTCTTGAAACGGTTCAGTCAATCGGTACAAATCGCGATGTGGTTATCGTAGGCTTTGGCGGTGATGCGGTACAAAATTACTTGGGGGACCGTGCTGAATTTGTTCGTCAAGAAGAGCAAAATGGTACAGGTCATGCTGTAAAAATGGCTCAACCAGTGCTTGGCGATTATGACGGAACTATCTTATTACTTTGTGGCGATACACCACTTGTTACAAAAGAAAGTTTAGAAGCACTATTAGAAGAACATAAAAATTCAGGTGCAGCAGCGACAATTTTAACTGCTCATATGCCAGATCCAACAGGTTATGGCCGTATTATCCGCAATGAAGAAGGTTCTGTAGTTCGCATTGTAGAGCAAAAAGATGGTAAACCGGAGGAATTAGCTGTTCAAGAAGTTAATACAGGCATGTATGCTTTTGATAGTAAAAAATTATGGCCTTGCTTAGATCAATTATCTGATGATAATGCACAAGGTGAATTGTATATCACTGATGTAGTTGGTATTCTTGTAAATGGTGGCGACAAGGTAAGCGCGTATATGACAAAGGACTTTGAAGAGTCTCTAGGCGTAAATTCTCGCTTGCAATTAGCGGAAGCTGAATCTATTTTGAAGCATCGTAAAAATGTTGAATTAATGACAGCTGGTGTTACTATTATTGATCCTGCCAATACTTATGTAGCTCCAGAGGTAACAGTAGGGGCCGATACAATCTTGCACCCTGGTACAATCCTCGAAGGTGATACTGTAATTGGTGAGCGCTGTGAAATTGGTCCACATACTCGTTTAACAAATGTGAAAGTTGGTAATGATACGATTATCCACTTCACTTATGGTCATGACTGTGAAGTAAAAGATGGTGTAGATGTTGGTCCATATGTTCATTTACGTCCAAATACTGTACTAGGCAACAAGGTTCATGTAGGTAACTTCGTAGAGGTGAAAAATTCTAATGTTGGAGAAGGAACTAAGTTCCCACATCTATCTTATATCGGCGATAGTGATGTAGGATCTGGTGTTAATATTGGTTGTGGTACGATTACTGTAAACTACGATGGTAAAGTTAAACATCGTACGACCATTGGCGATGGTGCTTTTGTAGGCTGTAATAGTAACTTAGTAGCTCCTGTAACAGTAGGTAATTATAGCTATGTAGGTGCAGGCTCTACCATTACTAAAAATGTACCAGATAAGGCGTTAGCAGTGGGCCGTAGCAAGCAAATTGTGAAAGAAAATTGGGTAACTGACGATACTTTCAAAAAGAAATAAAAAAATATTATAATTTTTTAACACAATTTGGGCAAAATAGTATACAATAAAAAGGCAATAGTGTGTATCTGTAATGGATGATTATGGATAAGTAACCAATATAGGAACAAATGAAAGGGTAACAAAATGGCATTTGAAGACGGCAAAAAACTTAAAATTTTCACAGGTAATGCGAATCCTGCATTGGCAAAGGAAATTTGTGATTATTTAGGTTTGCCTTTAGGTGAAGCATTTGTAGGTCGCTTTAATAATGGCGAAGTACAAATTATGATTGATGAAAGCGTACGTGGCAAAGATGTATTTATCATTCAACCAACTAGCTATCCTGTAAACGATAATTTAATGGAATTAATGGTTATGGCTGATGCGTTAAAACGTGCTTCTGCTCGTCATATTACGGCTGTAGTTCCTTACTACGGTTATGCTCGCCAAGACCGCAAAACTCGTGGCCGTGAACCTATCACAGCAAAATTAGTAGCAAACTTGATGCAAACTTCTGGTATTACACGTCTTGTAACAATTGACTTGCATGCAGGTCAAATTCAAGGCTTCTTCGATGTGCCAGTAGATCATTTATATGGTGCATCCATTTTAGCTAAATATATTAATGAAAAAAATCTTGAAGATGTTATTGTAGTATCTCCAGATCTTGGCGGTGTTACAAGAGCTCGTGATTTGGCTGACCGCATTGGTGCGCCAATTGCAATCATCGAGAAAAAACGCCCTGAACCAGGCGTAGCTAAAGTTATGAACCTCATCGGTGATGTAAAAGGCAAAAACTGTATCATCGTTGATGATATTGTAGATACAGCAGGTTCTCTTGTAGAAGGTGCTAAAGCATTAGAAGAATTTGGTGCTAAATCTGTTATGGCTGCTGTTACCCATGCTGTATTAACAGATCCAGCAAGTGAACGCATTGCAAACTCCAACATTAAAGAGCTTATCGTAACAAACACAATGCCATTACCAGAAAATTGCAAATTAGACAATGTAACGCAACTATCTGTAGCTCCATTATTGGGTGAAGCAATTATGCGTATCTTTCATGAAGTTTCAGTAAGTAATTTATTTGATAAATAATAGGTGATTCTTGAAGTTAGTAGTAGGCCTTGGTAACCCAGGCAAGCAATATGAAGCGACAAAACATAATATTGGATTTATGGTCATCGATGCCATTGCGGATAGCGTTTCTCATACTCCTTGGAGAGAGGAACAAAAGGCAGAGGTGTGCAGTATTAATGTAGCTGGTGAAAAGGTATTGCTTGTAAAGCCTCAAACATTTATGAATGCAAGTGGCGAATCTGTAGGCCCACTAATGCGATACTACAAGATTGATCCATCTGATGTGTATTGTATTTATGATGATATGGATTTACCGGTAGGCAAATTACGTATTCGACCAAATGGTAGTTCTGGTGGGCATAATGGGATTAAATCTTTAATTTCCCATATAGGAACAGAAAATTTTCCCCGTTTTCGCGTAGGTATTGGTCGTCCATTACCACAATGGACTGTCATTGACCACGTGTTAGCACCATTTAGTGAAGAATCACAAGAGAAGGTACAAAAAGGTATCAAGGATACTGTGAAAGCAGTCTTAGGTACTTTAGAGGTGGGCATCGATAAAGGGATGAATCAATTCAATCCTAAGCGTCGTCCGCAACGATAAATAACATGCATAAGGGCATGAGTCTCATTGAGATTCATGCCTTTTTTACGAGGTAAATATGAGTAATCAAGAAAGAATGCCTTTTGTAGAGGCCTTAGAATCATATAAAAAACAACATTTTGTGCCTTTTCATACACCAGGCCATAAGATTGGTGTAGAAGCACCTCAACTACTAAAAGACTGGATGGGACCGGCATTACCATATGACCTAGGTGTTATGTATGCCTTAGATGATTTACATGAACCTGAAGGTGAATTAAAAGAGGCTCAAGACTTAACAGCCCAGTTATATGGAGCTGATTATTGTTGGTTCTCCATTAATGGTACTACTGCTTTGATTGAAGCGATGATTATGGGCACTGTAGGTCCTGATGAAACGATTATCATTCCTCGAGAAGCACATCGTTCCGTTATTAGTGGCCTTGTGTTATCTGGTGCTAAACCGGTCTATATGGATTGCCAATTCGATGAGCGTTGGGGCATTCCCTTAGGTGTATCGTTGAACGATGCTGTTAAAACCATGGATGCAAATCCAGAAGCAAAGGCGATTCTCTTAGTGTATCCAAACTATTATGGTGTAGGTGTCGATATTGTAAATATCGTAAAAGAAGCACATAAACGAGGCATGATTGTTCTTGTTGATGAAGCGCACGGTCCTCATTTACCATTTTCAAAAAATTTACCTATCGAGGCCATTGCAGCAGGTGCAGACTTAGTGGCACAGAGTACGCATAAATCGGTAGGCTCATTAACACAAACATCTTGGTTATTAGGGCAAGGTGAAAGAATTAATAAACGCCGCATTACACAAATGCATCAAATGTTACAAAGTACGAGCCCAAATTATATCTTTTTGGCATCCTTAGATATGGCGCGCCATCAATTGGCTACAGTAGGTGAAGACCTCGTTAGTCGAACCGTGGAATTGAGCTTATATTTACGTAGTGAATTACATAAGATTTCCGGTATTACTACTATGGAATACAGAGACATAGAAGATCGAGTGGTAAACTATGACTGTACCAAGGTACTCATCGATGCTAAAGAACTAGGTCTTACAGGTGTTGCATTTGAACGGATGTTACGAGAACATCGTATTGAGGTGGAGTTAGTACAAGCTCATCATGTACTAGTACTCATTACCATTGGCGATACAAAAGAGTCAATAACGGCTCTTATTCAAGCTGTACGGTCTATCAGCGATACGGTGTTAAGTACATCTCATGAATCAAATGATACGAAGGATGAGAATTTGCAAAACCTTAGCAAAGATTCAGCTTTATTGCCTGAGCCTATTGTAAGAGTAACGCCTCGTAATGCTATGTATGCCAATCGGGAGCAAGTACGGTTACAAGACGCACTTCATCGTATAGCAGGAGAGACAATTGCTTATTATCCTCCAGGGATTCCTTGTGTAGCAGTAGGTGAAGTGATTAGTGAGTCTGTGTTACAATATATAGAGAATCGTAAGGCTCTAGGTTATGTACCGAATGGGGCTGATGATATGACATTGGAAACAATTTGGGTGTTACAGGAGTAATTATGGGGACTTTAATCATACTAGAAGGTGGAGATGGCAGCGGTAAGGCTACACAAACTAAACTATTAGTAGAGCGATTAACCAAGGAAGGTCATGCAGTTAAATCTGTAAGTTTCCCGAATTATGATAGCGGTGCTGCTATGCCTATAAAAATGTATCTAGCTGGAGAATTTGGCAAAGATGTGCATGATGTAAATCCTTATGTGGCAAGCTCCATGTACGCTATCGATCGCTTTGCTTCGTTTAGAACTGACTGGGAAGAGTTCTATACAAATGGTGGCATCATCATTGCAGATCGTTATACAACATCTAATATGGTGCACCAAATGGTAAAATACGACGATCAGAAGGAACGTACTGCATTTTTAGATTGGCTTGAAGACTTTGAGTTTAATAAATTCGGCTTGCCTACACCTGATGCAGTATGTCTCTTAGATATGCCTCTTGAAGTGAGTGAAGCCCTTATGGCAGAGCGCACTGGTAAAACGGGAGGTAATACAGGGGATATTCATGAAGGAAATCATCAGTATTTAGTAGCTGTTCACGATGCTTATGAAGAGCTAGTAGAACGCTATCAATGGCACCGTATTCCATGTGCTATTAAAGATGGTGCTGGTCAATATGGGTTACGTACCATAGAAGATATTCATAACGATGTATATCAAGCAGTAGTAAATCTACTACCTTAGGATAGGGCGACTCTTTTAAAAGTCGCCTTTTTCTTATATAATATTAATATTGAGCATGTATTGATAGGAGGGGCTATGACATATTTTGATTCTATAATTGGTCAAGATTCGATCAAGGCACACCTATCGGAACTTGTAAGTCGTAATGCATTACCGCATAGCCTTTTGTTTTATGGTGAAGCAGGTCTTGGTAAGCTAGATATGGCCATAGGTCTAGCGTCTCTATTGTTGGGGCGCCAAGTATTTTCTCAACCAAAGGGAGAAGCGTATTTAGCAGATGTAAAAGAAGCACGTCTTGCCAATGGTGAGACGGAAAAACGCATCGAAGCAGAAGGTTTACCTATCTATATGGATAAGGGGGATGCCTTTTGGATTCGCCCTATGAAGACGATACTAAAGGTAGAGCAGTGGTATTCATTATTGCAAGATCATCTGTCAGTAGCGGGTAATGGTAACCGTGTTGTCATTGTGGAGGACTTTCACACGGCCAATGCAGTCATGGCAAATGCTATGCTAAAAACTATTGAAGAACCGCCTGAGCAGGTATATTTCATTATTATTACGAACAAGATTAATACTGTATTACCAACCATCATTTCAAGATGTATGGGCGTAGGCTTTAACAGTGTTGATGTAGATACAATTCGCACAGCCCTCGTAGAGCGTGGCATCACAGGTGATATTGAACAAGCTTTATTAGCCGGTCATGGTAATCCGCAGTTAGTAGAAAAATTGGCTACGCAAGGTCGCATTGAAATGCTTGAGTTAGCGGTTAAGGTAATGGACACCCTTGCCTTTGAAACGCGATGGTTTTCTATGATTTCCTTAGCTTGTGAAAATTTGCCTCGTGAAAGCCTAACAGAGTTGATGCACTGGTTGCGCCTTGTAAGTAGAGATATGATGGCTCTTAAGATGGGTGCACAAGATGGACAATTACAAGTACCTATGTACAAAACTCAATTATTACGATTATTACCGCGCTGGTCTATGCAAGCATTGGCTAAGGTTATTACCGAAACATTGCAAGCAGAACGGGCTTTGCGTTTACATATAAAAACCGCTCTCGTGGTGGACGGTCTTTGTATCGCCCTTCATGATGCTCGGGAGGAGGACTAAATGCTAACCATAGTTGGCGTACGCTTTAAAAAAGCAGGGAAGATTTACTATTTTCTGCCTGAACAATTAGAACTATCCGTTGGTGATGGGGTTATCGTTGAGACGGCACGTGGCGTCGAATACGGTACTGTTGTGATCGGACCTAAAGAGGTCTTTGAAGACACTGTTGTAGCTCCTGTTAAGCCTGTTATTAGAAAGGCAACACCAAAAGATTTAAAACAAATCGAGAAGAATAAAGAACGGGAAGAAAAAGCCTTTGAAATTTGTCTCGAAAAAATTGGTAAACGTAAGTTACCTATGAAACTTATCAATGTGGAATACACATTTGATATGAATAAAATTATATTCTTCTTTACAGCGGATGGTCGTATCGACTTCCGTGAGCTTGTTAAGGATTTAGCCACCGTATTTAGAACACGTATTGAGTTACGCCAAGTAGGCGTTCGAGATGAGGCTAAGGTTCTAAATGGTATCGGCGCTTGTGGTCGACCGTTATGCTGTTCTAATTTCTTAGGTGATTTCACACCAGTATCAATTCGTATGGCTAAGGATCAAAATTTGAGCCTAAATCCTACGAAAATTTCTGGTGTATGTGGTCGCTTGATGTGCTGCCTTAACTATGAAGATGATTTATATAAAAAGGGTGGCGACCTATATGTTAAGAAGGAACGACCTCAAGCTCCTCAAGATGTAGCACCTCCTGGGATTGGTAAAGAGGTCGTTACCGATGAAGGTATTGGTAAGGTCTTAAAGGTAAATCACCATAAACATACAGTGAAGGTACAGCTCGAAGCAGGCCGTACTATCGATTTGAAATGGTCCGAGGTGGCATTGCCTGATGAATGATCAAGAACGACTTGATGATTTAATTATCGATGGCTTACAAATTTATCAACGGACGGATATGTTTCGCTTTTCCTTTGATGCCATTGCACTCATTCACTTTTGCCGTTTCAATGGTCGTAAATCCTATGTTGACCTTGGCACGGGAACAGGTGTTATGCCGCTCATAGGTACGTCCTTAGGGGCAGGCCACATAACGGGTATTGATATTAATAAAACTCTTATCGAGTTAGCTCAGCGCAGTGTAGCGCACAATCATAAACAAGATATGGTAACTATGGTATGTGGCGATTATCGGCACATGTCGTACCGGGATGTACAAGATAAACCCTTTGACGGTGTTATTGTAAATCCTCCCTTCTATGATTGTGAAAGTGGTGCAAAACCTACATCTGAAGAGCGGACTGTAGCACTTCATGATGAACATACAACCTTAGAAGATGTTTTGAAGGCTGTACAGTCCTTTATTAAGTGCAAGGGGCGCTTGTGGATGATTTATAGTGCTAGTCGCCTCCAATATGTGCTACATGAACTGGAAGCAGCTAACTTTCAAGCTAAGCGCATTCGGTTTATCCACGGTTTGGTAGATAAACCGGCGAAACTCGTATTAATAGAGGCTCTCTATCAAGGTAAAGCTGGCCTTGTATTAGAACCACCACTCATCGTTTATGAGAAACCAAATGTGTACACAAAGGAGGTGTCCTCTTGGTATGAACGATAACGAATGGGGCACCTTATACTTGGTGCCTACCCCGATTGGTAATTTAGAAGATATGACGTATCGCGCAGTTCGTATCTTGGGCGAAGTAGATGCTATCGCTGCCGAAGATACGCGTCATACAGGTATATTATTAAAACATTTTGATATTAAGAAGCCTTTGATTTCGTATCATGAACATAATAAGGAAGAAAAGGGTACTTATATTATGGAGCTTTTATTAGAAGGCCAGTCCATTGCTTGCGTTAGTGATGCGGGTATGCCTGCTATATCTGATCCAGGGGCTGACCTAGTAACGAAGGCTATTGAAAAAGACATAACGGTAGTACCATTGCCTGGTGCTAATGCGGCACTGACCGCACTCATTGCATCTGGCTTAGATACTAAATCCTTTACTTTTGCAGGTTTCTTACCGAAGCGGGGTAAACATCGAGTTGAAGAATTACAACGACTTTCACAAGTAACGGGGACCTTGATGTTTTATGAAGCACCCCACCGATTGCAAGAGGTCTTACAAGATATGTATGAAGCCTTTGGGAATCGATCCATAACGGTGGCAAGGGAATTGACGAAGAAGTTTGAAACCTTTGTGCGCACCGATTTGGAAAACCTTGTAAATGATTTGGATCAGCTCACCTATAAAGGGGAATTTGTTCTCATCGTAGGTGGCGCTGATACGATTGAGTCCGATACTAGTGAAGTTTCGGGTGAACCAGTATCGTATGTAGATGCTGTACAAGCCCTTGTAGATACAGGGATACCTAAGAAAGAAGCAATTCGCCAGGTGGCAAAACGTTTTAACGTTTCCCGCCGGGATGTATATAATATTGTAGAACGTTAAACCTTCCCATTCGAAGGTTAGAAGGAGACTCATCATGGGAGACACAAAAAAAACGTATTATATTACGACACCAATTTATTATCCAAGTGCTAAGTTGCACATTGGTCATACCTATTGTACATCTGTAGCCGATACAATTGCGCGCTTTAAACGCTTAGCTGGCTATGATGTGCGTTTCTTAACTGGTTCTGATGAACACGGTCAAAAAATTCAACGCGCTGCAGAAGCACAAGGTATTACACCTCTTGAATATACTACAAATATCGTAAACGGCTTTAAAGCATTGTGGGAAAAAATGCATATTTCCAACGATGACTTCATTCGTACTACTGATGAACGCCATGAGAAGGTAGTACAAGAGCTTTTCACTAAAGCGTATGAAAAAGGCGATATTTACAAGGCTGAGTATGAAGGTTGGTATTGTACACCTTGTGAAACATTCTGGACTGAGCAAAAGCTAGGTGAAAATCATACATGCCCAGATTGTGGTCGTCCTGTAGAAAAGGTTAAAGAGGAAAGCTACTTCTTTAAACTCGCTAAATATACAGATCAATGGTTGAAATTTATCGAAGAAAACCCTGATTTTATTCAACCTGAATCTCGTCGTAACGAAATGATCCAATTCGTAAAACAAGGACTTGAAGACTTAGCTGTATCTCGTACATCCTTTGACTGGGGTATCAAGGTACCATTTGATCCTAAACATGTCGTATATGTTTGGTTCGATGCATTGGTAAACTATATTAGTGCACTTTCTCCATTTGATGGTGATGGTGAATTATATAAAAAATACTGGCCAGCAGATCTTCACTTAGTAGGTAAGGAAATCGTACGTTTCCATACAATTATTTGGCCTATGATGCTCATGAGTCTTGAATTGCCATTACCTAAAAAGGTATTTGGCCACGGTTGGATGATCGTTGACGGCACTAAAATGAGTAAATCTTTAGGCAATGTTATCGATCCTATTCCATTGATCGATACATATGGGGCAGACTCCTTGCGTTATTATTTATTGAGTGAAATTACACTTGGTAATGATGGTAACTTTACATTGCCTAACTTTGTGACAAAAATTAATGCCGACTTATCTAACGATTTGGGTAACTTGTTGAACCGTACCATTGCGATGATTGAAAAATACCATGGTGGTGTGATTACAAAATGCGATGATATGGATGATTTGGACCGCGATGTATCTACACTAGCTGTTCAAACTGCAAAAGATTTTGAAGCGGCTATGGAAAATATGGAGCTTAATAAAGCGATTAAATCCGTATGGGCCTTTATTGGTCGCATGAATAAATACATTGATGAAACAATGCCTTGGGTATTGGCTAAATCTGAAGATGCTCATGATAAAGAACGCTTACAATCTGCTATGTATCACTTGGCAGAAGCATTGCGTATTATTGCAATCTTAGTAAGTCCTGTTATCCCTGTAGGTGCTCCAAAAATCTGGGACCAATTAGGACTTGTAGGCTTTACAGATGCTACTCTTGAGGATGCAAAAGTCTGGGGCTTAATTCCAACAGGTACAAAGGTTGTAAAAGGTGATCCTATTTACCCACGTTTTGAAATTCCTGAAATGGTAGAAGTTGTTGTGGAAGAGAAGGTTGAAGAATCTGTAGACACATCTAATATTCCACCATTAAAAGAAAACATTACGTACGATGATTTTGAAAAATTAGATCTTCGTGTAGCAAAAGTTGTAAGCTGTGAAAAGGTTCCTAAGTCCAAGAAATTATTGAAATTCGTATTGGATATCGGTATTGAAGAACGCACAGTATTAAGCGGTATCTCTCAATATTATGAACCAGAAACTATGGTTGGTAAAAAGGTAATTTACTTGGCTAACTTGGCTCCTAAGAAGATGATGGGCATTGAGTCTTATGGCATGATTCTATCTGCATCTGATTGGGAAGAACATTTAGAGGTAACAAATATCGAATCTTTACCAGCAGGAAGTGTGGTTAAATAATGAAACTCTTTGATTCCCATGCTCATGTAAATGACGGTCGTTTTGACAACGACCGTGATGAGATGTT
The DNA here is from genome assembly GCF_051549505.1 of Veillonella sp. ZSJB6. Lineage (NCBI taxonomy): Bacteria > Bacillati > Bacillota > Negativicutes > Veillonellales > Veillonellaceae > Veillonella > Veillonella sp. ZSJB6. The sequence goes on from NZ_JBPUGE010000004.1 coordinate 19,308, forward strand.
ACAAGCTTGCTTTGATGCAGGCGTAGAATACATTATGATTCCAGGGGTCGACCGAGGTACTGTTGAATCAGGACTAGCTTTGGCGGAACAGTATGATCGTTTATATGCCGCTGTAGGTACACATCCTCATGAGTCTAAAGATTTTACAGAAGAAGACTATGAGTTCTATAAGGATCAAGCCCTTAATAATGATAAAGTACGTGCAATCGGTGAAATTGGCTTAGATTATTACTATGATTTTTCTGACCGTGAAACACAAAAACGCGTATTCATTCGTCAATTAGAGCTTGCTCGTGAAGTAGATTTACCAATTATTATTCATGACCGCGATGCACATGGGGATATTATGAATATCTTGCGCAATGAAGGTAAGGATAATTGGGGTATTTTCCACTGTTATTCTGGTAGCTGGGAAATGGCAAAAGAAGCTATTAAATTAGGATTCTACATATCCTTTGCTGGCCCTGTGGTATTCCCTAAATCTACAAACCTTAAAGAAGTGGCTAAACAAGTACCATTAGATCGAATTCTTATTGAAACAGACTCACCATATTTGACACCACCACCATTTAGAGGCCGTCGCAATGACCCAAGCAAGACTCAGTTTGTAGCAGAGGAAATTGCTGGCCTTAAAGGTATGGATGTAGATGAGTTCTGTGAGATTACTTATAATAATGGTAAACGTGTATTTGGTATTGAATAATTTTGATGTTAGTCAACATAAATGCTGGTAAATAAAATATTGTAAACGTCTAATGGCATTGTTCTAATTCTTAGGATATCTATTCAGAATCATTAGAATCATAAATTATAAAACGCGATTCTCCCTTAGCGGTGAGAATCGCGTTTTTCTATGGTATACTAAAGTATATTCATACTGAACTATAGTAAGTCGAGGTTAGTAGCATGAAACGTATTGCATTTATAGATTTAGGATCCAACTCCGTTCGTTTTGTCATTTATGAGATTTCTAAGACCGGTAGTTATCGTCTCATATATCAAGAAAAAGAGAGTGTCCGCTTAAGTGAAAATATGTGGGGCACTCATGAGTTAACAAATGAGGCAATGGAGCGCTCTCTGCGTGCTTTAAAAGGCTTTGTTCATATGGCTGACGCTATGGAGGTAGATACCATAAAAGCTGTTGCTACGGCTGCAGTACGTCTAGCTAAAAATGGGGATGCTTTTATTAAAGCCGTAAAAGAACGAACAGGTCTAGATTTAGAATGTATTGCTGGTGAAGAAGAGGCGCGCCTTGGATTCCTTGGGGTTATCAACACGATTGGCCTTAAAGATTTTATTATTTTTGACTTAGGCGGTGCTAGTACAGAGGTAACGCTAGTAAAAAATCGACATATTGTGAAAGCTGTTAGTCTACCTATAGGGGCACTTACCTTAACTGGAACCTATCAAAAGGGCGATGAGTATACCCCTAAAGAACTAGAAAAAATGACGAAGGCTGTAAAGAAAACCATTAAGGAACATTATTGGCTTCATAATGTGAAGCTTCCTCTATTAGGTATTGGCGGTACAGCTCGTAATATTGCAAAAATAGATCAACGTAAGTTATCATATCCCATTACGAAACTACATAACTATGAGTTACCATATCATAGATTTCACGAAATCTTAGAAGATGTAAAAGGTAAATCCTTAGAGGCCCGTAAAAAAATTAGTGGCTTATCATCGGAACGTGCAGATATTATTATTGCAGGACTCACCATAGTGGATGAGCTGTTTAACTATGTAAATGCTAAGACCCTTGTTGTAGGCGGTTGTGGTTTGCGTGAAGGTTTATTCTACGATTATTACGGTGAGTACTATTTAGGCGGAAATTCTATAATCGATGATATTCTAGTTCATTCTGCAGAGAATGTACTATTAGGTATGACAAAGCATGAGCTCGTGCATGCTAAGTATATTACGAAATTAGCTACTACTTTATATGATGCATTAGAGCCACTCCATAAGGCCGATAAGAATTTTAGACGATGTTTGATTGCAGCGGGACTGTTGCATGATATAGGTAAACGAGTTAATTATTATAGTCATGCTCGTCATGGCTGCTATATGCTCGTCAATAGTAATTTATATGGGATTTCTCATGTTGAACAGGCGTTTAGTGCATTCTTAGTCATGAATTCTCATGGATTGACGCCAAAGGAATATAAGAATTTCTTATATGGTAAATTGTTAGATCAAGAACAACGCTCATTAGGTCAAAAGCTTTCTATTATTTTAGCGATTGCAGAGGCTCTTGATGAAAGCCATGAACAATTTATCAAACAGTTAGAGGTAAATATTAAATACACTAGTGTAGTCATAAAAGTGTTCTATTTAGAAGGACGCGATGTGAGTGTCACTAGAACGGCGGTAGAAAAACTTTCAAAATCATTTAAAAAAGAATTCGAGAAATCCTTAGAAATAGAATGGCATGAATCTCGTAAGGAGGCATAATGGCATTACCAAAAACATTACGATATGCAGTACTACATGTGGGATCCAGTAGCATGAGTATTACCATATTAGAATATAAAGGCATAGATGATGTACGTGTTATAGATTATGCGGCGCGGGAGGTAACCTTTGGGGAAGAATTATTTCAAACATCTCGCTTGAGCTTTAAAACAATTGAAGAAATCTGTCATATTTTAAAAGGTTATAAGCAATTAATGGCAGATTATGGCGTGAGTCGTTCTAAACTATATGGTACGACCGTAATACGCGAAGCCGCTAATCGTCGTAGTATTCTAGATCAAATCTATATTCAAACGGGGATGCGCGTTGAGGTCATCGATATGCCGAAAGAGGTATATTACAAATATGCTTTGTTATATTACAAGATGACGCATCAATATAAACTGACAGATCCTACTAAGGCAACATTATTCTTGGATATTACATCTGGTGGGGTAGGCTTAACGGTTTGGCGTGGTGAGAATTTATTGTTCCAACGCAATATGCATAGTGGGTCCTTACGGGTTATGGAGTCATTTAATCGAAATCAACGATCTTCCATATCATTCCCAAGGGCTATTACAGAATACTTACATCGTATGATTGGCCCCCTTCGTGAAGAATTACAAACTTTCAATATTAATAGTATCGTCTTATCTGGTGATGAGGCGCAATATATGACTCATTTAATGGGGCAAGAAAATAATAAAGAAGACATTATTACTATTGAACCAGAACGATTTAAAGGGCTTATCAATTCTTTTGACGGTGTGACAGCTACCAAGTTGATGAATCGTTATAAATTACCTGAATATAAGGCCAATATTTTAATGCCTACCATGATTTTATTTAATGAAATCATTACGGCCATAGAGCCTAAATCATTAATTTTCAGTAGCTTTTCATTCTCTCAAGGCATTAGTTGGTTCTACGGTGTGGAAACCGAGAATAATCCGTTTATGTATCAATTGCGTGAACAAAATGCACAGTTAGCGCGTGCTGTTGCTGCAAGATATCATACAGACCGAATTCATGATGCCGAGGTAGAGCTATTTAGCTCCTTATTCTGTAAAGCATTGCGACATAAAGGTTTACCAGAACGGTGGGGCTATCTATGTCGTATTGCAGCCATTCTTTGTTCTGTAGGCAAGTTCGTTAATTTACGAAATCATGGAGAGCATGCGTATCATATTGTAATGGGGACAGATATATTTGGCCTTTCAGAAGAAGAAAAACAAGTAGTTGCTAATGTTGTGTATTACCACTACAAGGGAACTCCAAATGATGACGACGCATATTTCAATGCATTAACAGAATTACAAAAAATTCAAGTTACCAAGCTGGTAGCCATCATTCGGGTTGCTTGTGCACTCGATGCAGGTAGTAACCAAAAAATCTCTGAAGTAACATTAGAAGAACGAGATAATGTACTTTATGTATTCTGTCGTACTAATGAGGATATTTCATTAGAATGGTGGACCTTTGACCGTGATTCGGAATATTTTACAGAGGTATTTGGTATGGAAATTGTACTAGTAAGGGGAGGGGATCGTCATGTTCAGTAATGCAAAGTATTATTTTAACCGTGAATTATCTTGGTTAAAGTTTAATCAGCGCGTTTTATTAGAGTCTATTGATACTAATACTCCTTTATTAGAACGACTTCGATTTATTGCTATTGCTAGCTCTAATTTAGATGAGTTCTTTATGATTCGTGTGGCTGGATTACGTCATCAAGTTGTGAATGGCATTGTTAAGTACGATGCGGCTCATATGGATGCTAAGGCACAGCTAAAAGCTATTGATGAGTCTGTACAGCGCCTCGTATCGATGCAAAGTACATATTTAAAGAATGTATTGTGTGAATTAGAATCTCATGGATTTTATTTTACCTATCCAGATCAGTTAGACGTAAAATCAAAGGCTTGGTTACGGCACTATTTTGAAGAACATATCTACCCGGTTGTAACTCCTCTAGCCGTTGACTCTGGACACCCATTTCCATTTTTAACAAACCATACTATTAATGCCATTGTACGTATTTTTCAAGTATTGCCAGATGGTACAAAAGATTATAAAATCGCAATTTTACCAATTCCGTCTGTACTAAATCGTATCATTGAAATACCTAGCCGTAGCAATAAGGAACATCGCTTTGTATATTTGGAGGATGTGATTACCTACTATGCTATTCAATTCTTCCAAGGTTATGGTATAGAAGATTTTATGGTGTTCCGTATAACTCGTGATGCGGATTTAGAAATTGATGAAGAAGAAGCAACAGATTTGCTTTCTGAGGTAGAAGCATCTTTGCGTCGTCGACGTCGTGGTGATGCGGTACGATTAGAGGTTTGTGGTGATGTAAAGGATAATCTGTTAGACTTTGTACTCACCAGTGTTGAATTAGAGCCAAAGGATGTATATCGTATAGATGGTCATCTTGATTGTCGTATGTATTTTGATTTCTGCAATTATCCAGGTCTAGATCATCTTCGTTATGCTCCATTTGAACCTAAACTTCCTAGTGAATTAGTAGATCATGAAGGAGAAAGTCTATTCTCTGTCATTGGAAAGCAAGACTTATTTGTTCACCATCCCTTTGAGTCTTTTGCGGTGGTAGAACAATTTATAGCACAAGCAGCTACGGATCCAGATGTATTGGCTATTAAACAAACATTATATCGCGTCAGTGGCGATTCGCCTATTATAGCATCGCTTATAAAAGCAGCTGATAATGGCAAGCAAGTAACCGTACTTATGGAGGTTAAAGCACGGTTTGATGAAGAAAATAATATTCATATGGCACGCCGTCTAGAAAAGGCTGGCTGCCATGTTATTTATGGCTTGAAAGGACTTAAAACTCACTCCAAGATTACCATGGTTGTTCGCAGGGAAGATGCGGGTATTAGGCGTTATGTTCACCTAGCTACAGGTAACTATAATGGCAAGACAGCACGAATGTATACGGATTGTGGCATATTCACATGTAATGACGAATATGGCGACGATGCATCTCGCTTCTTCAATTTAATTTCTGGTTATTCCGATCCTCCAATTTGGAATAAATTTATTGTAGCCCCTTTAAATTTGCGGGAAAAGATAATGGAATTGATTGACCGTGAAATCGAATTCGCAAAACAGGGAGAAGAGGCATATATCATTGGCAAAATGAATTCCTTGCTCGATAAAGAAGTCATTGCTAAACTATATGAAGCTTCTGCTACAGGTGTTCGTATTGATCTTATCGTTCGTGGTATCTGTACACTACGGCCTGGCATTGCAGGTGTTAGTGATAATATAACGGTTCGTTCCGTCGTAGGGCGTTTTTTAGAACATCATCGTTTATTCTATTTCCGTAATGGGGGGAATGAAAGTCTATTCCTATCTAGTGCAGACTGGATGCCGAGAAATTTAAATGAACGTGTAGAACTTATGATTCCTATTGAAGATAAACGGCATAAGGAGCGCGTTAAAGGTATTTTAGATTTATATTTAGAAGATACTTTAAAAGCTCATATTATGAGAGCAGATGGCTCGTATCGTAAAATTAATGATAGAGAACATCCAATTTCTGCTCAAGAGGAACTTATGAAAGAAGCTATTGCTGGAGAACACAAGGAATCGATGACCGTCATTGAGCGTTTACAACCAATGTTTAAGATGAATAAATGATGAAATTCACACATAGTGTTGAATGATGAATTTTAATACATTTATATAATACTGAAAAAGCCTGTTTTTACAGGCTTTTTTGCATGTATACATATTTAAAAATGAGATAAAAATGAAGTTTTCTGATATGTAGAAAATTTTGGTAACAATTGAAAAACACATAAAAATACAATTTATGTTATAAAAAATCCTAGCATACTATATATGGTAGTGGTATCGTATATATGTACACAATTCGGAATATATTGTATAGTATTAAAAAATATAGATATGTACGTATGCAGTGGACTTTTTGTAAAAATATAGAAAATTATATTAATAAAAAGTCAGAATTTACATAGGTTTATCTCCTATTGTTAACCTTTGGTGTTTGACAGGTTATATCTATCTGTAGTAGAATAATTACATTACAGGAGGGATTACAATATGAGAATTCATAAGACACACAAACGATATATTTCGTCTGTTGTTGCTGGATTGATTGTAACAGCTGTAACTATGACAGGTTTTTCTTATAATGATAAAACCGTTACCGTTATGGTAGATGGTGCAGCACACACTGTTAGAACACATTTAAATTCTAACGAAGGTATCGTACGCGATGCTGGGGTTAAATTAAATCCAAATGATAAAGTTATTTCCAGCTCAACATCTGTTCAAAATGGTACAACATTAACTGTTGTACGTGCCATTCCAGTTTATGTAACTGTTAATGGTAAGACTAGAGCTGTTTTCACAACAGAAACAACTGCACAAGGCGTTGCTAATGAACTTGGTTTCAAAATGCCTAACTACGCTGTAGTAGGCGATGCAAATGGTTCTGTATTAAGTGGTACACATATTACAATTGCACAAGTAACTAGTCGATCCTTGTCTACTGTAGATCAAGAAATTGCTATTCAAGTAATTCGACAAAAAGATGATACAATGGCACAAGGTGAAGAAGAGGTTGTTCAAGTTGGTCAACCTGGTTTAGAACGAGTGCAACGTGAAACATTATATAGTAATGGTACGGTTATTAAGACTAATGACGTATCTAAAGTAACACAACGCGAAATGGTACCTACTATTATTAAAGAAGGTACTCGTGAAGTGACTACATCTCGTAATATTGCTGGTCGCTCATCTCGTGCTATCGTAATGGAAGCTTCTGCTTACCTTGCTGGCGATGGTGATGGTGCTGGTATTACGGCAACGGGTGTACCTGCAGTACGCGGTATTGCAGCGGTTGACCCAGATGTTATTCCATTGGGTACACGTTTATTTATCCCTGGTTATGGTGAAGCTATTGCTGCCGATACAGGCGGTGCCATTGTGGGTAACAAAATTGACCTTGTAATGGACTCTTATGGTGAGGCTATGGACTTTGGTCGCCAAGACGTTACAGTGTACGTATTGGACTAATATGATGATTTAGAGGATATATCTATAAGATATATCCTCTTTTTTATTGGACCTACTTAGCTCAGTAAGTAAGTAATCACAATAGATATAGTAAAAGGACGCCTTATGATTAAGGCGTCCTTTTTTAGTCTTCGATATATGGAATTAGATATTCGTACTTTGTACCTTTTAATTCATCTTTAGGGATAAATCGTAAAGATGATCCATTGATACAGTAGCGCAATGAACCATTAGGACCATCTTCAAATACATGGCCTAAATGGGCATTACCAATGCGGCTGCGTACTTCGATACGATTCATGCCATGAGAGTCATCTTGATAGTATTTAATGACATCCTTTGCGATTGGCTTTGTGAAGCTAGGCCAACCACAGTGAGACTCAAATTTATGGGCGGACACGAAGAGGGGTTCTCCCGTAGTGATATCTACATAAAGACCTGCTTTAAATTCATCAGTTAACTCATGACTGAATGGTGCATCTGTAGCAGAGTTTTGTGTAACTTCGAACTCTTGCGGAGATAAAGCCTTGAGCTCTTCCTCGGAAGGTTTATTATAGGCGTTGTCATCTACAAGTGGTTCATCAGATAGGCCTAGTGGAATGTGACAATAACCGTTAGGGTTTTTATCTAAGTAATCTTGGTGATATTCCTCTGCAGAATAGTAGTTAGATAGAGGTAATACTTCAATAGCAAATGGCTTACCTTCGAAGGATTGAGCACGAGCTAAGGTACTTTCAATAATAGCCTTATCGGATTTCTCTATATAGTAAATACCGGTTCGATATTGAATGCCTACATCGCCACCTTGTTTATTAATACTGAATGGATCGATGGCGCGTAAGAAGTATTGAATTAAGTGATCTAAGGAGAGTACATCTGCATCGTATTTAACCTTTAGCGCTTCCACGTGACCGCTATCATGACAGACATCTTCATAACTTGGATTTTCCGTAGGACCATTGGCATAGCCTACTTCAGTGGAAATCACACCAGAGATTTTTCTGATATACCCTTGAAGGCCCCAGAAACAACCGCCCCCTAAATATATAGTATGTTCATTCATTTAATCACCCCAAACTTCGTGAGCTATTTCTTTTACTAATGCAAGTTTAGCCCATTGTTGCTCTTCGGTCAATTGGTTGCCGATTTCACAAGATGCAAAGCCACATTGAGGGGATAGGCAAAGTCTTTCAAGAGGAATATATTTTGTAGCTTCTTTGATACGTTCTTTGATAACCTCTTTATCCTCTAATTCTGGGCGTTTAGATGTAATAAGACCTAATACGACCTTTTTATTAGGAGATACTTCACGCAATGGTTCAAAGCCACCAGAGCGGTCATCATCAAATTCTAGATAGTATGCATCTACATTTTCTTTAGCAAATAGAATTGGTGCAACTGGCTCATAACCACCACTAGCAGCCCAAGTAGAGTTGTAATTACCACGGCATACATGGGTTGTGAACGCTAAGTCATGAGGGCGACCTTCGAGTGCTAAGTTATTTAAGCGTAGGTACTTAGCTGTTTCGCCTTCAATAGTAACACTTTTATCTTTTTGACGACCAGTCCAGTAAGCGTGGTCACAGCACATACCCCAAGTGCAATCATCAAATTGGATGTTGCGGCAACCTGCTTCATAGAGATCTTTAATTACTTGACGGTATGCGGCAGCAATGTCTTGAATTAATTCTTCTAAGTCAGGGTAGAAGGAGCGTGTTGTAATACCGTTATCCTCGCGGAATAATTCGGCTAAGAATTGGGATGGCGCAGGAATTGTTTGACGTGCTGTGGTATGTTCATCTTCAAATTGTTTTACGAATTTGAAATGCTCTACAAATGGATGGTTAGTACCTGTAATTTTACCAGTAAGGGCGAGGGAGCCTGGCGCAGTTTCTTGACCAACGAATTTGTAACCGTGTTCAAGTTCAATTTCTTTTACGCCATTGAATCCCCACATGAAATCTAAGTGCCAGTATGCACGGCGGAATTCACCATCAGTAATAACAGGAAGACCTGCAGCTTTTTGTTTTTGAATGAGGTCTGTAATAAGACGATCTTCAACAGCTGTTAGTTCTTCTCTTGTAATATTTCCTTTTGTAAAAGCTTCACGAGCTTCTTTTAATTCTGCTGGGCGTAGGAAGGAACCTACGATATCAAAATGAAATGGTGCTAATTGTTTGGACATATATAATCCTCCTTATATAAACGGTAAAACCGATAGATTCGATAGGTTTATTATAACTAAGGATGAGCATATATAAAAATATCAATATATTAATGTTGTATATAGTTTTAAGTTATATCAGAGAGTTATTTTTGCGCTTCAGTTATATCGAGATGTAAAAGTAATATAGTATCAACTCAGTTGTGGCATATCTTATTCTATCTTATGCTTTTCTTTGGTTTAGTTGTTAGCAGTTAGATTTCCTACATATATTAAAAAGCACTCTCTAAATGAACTGCACCCCAAAAATTGGACACAATTTTTCGAGGTACAGTTCAAAATCGAGAGTGCTTTTATTTAAAGTTACACTATTATGTAGAGTAGTTGAACTATAATCAAGAATCCTACAATATTATTCTTTTGTTTCAGGTAGTTTAATATGTCTACCGTAGTTGCCTACATACTGTTCTAAGGCTTGAATATATTCTTGCCCTAAACGACTGCGATGCATTTTGTTATTGGTAATGTAACCGATATGCATCAAACCTTCTTCGGCGAGAGGAACAGAGATAATATTCTCACCATTTACTTCTTCATCGATAACACCACTAGATACGGTATATCCATCTAGACCAAGCAATAAACTAAAGAGGGAAGCTCTATCGCGTACACGAATATGTTTTGGTCGTACAACGGTACTAAAAATTTCTTCAGAGAAATAGAAAGAGTTGTGATCGCCTTGCTCAAAGGAGATATATGGATATTCCTCTAATTCGTCCATAGATACAACCTTTTTATTAGCTAGTGGATGGTTTTTGCCTATGAAAATATGTGGGTGTGCAGTAAATAACTCTGTAAATGTTAATTCATTAGTGTGAATTAATTTCTCTAGTACAGGTCTATTAAAATCATTATAATAGAGCAATCCAATCTCACTCTTCATATGAGCTACGTCATCAATAATCTCATAGGTTTGAGTTTCTCGTAAGGATACATCATATTGATCGATGCCTGCGCCTTTTAAAAGCTCTACAAAGGCGTTAACCGCAAAGGAGTAATGTTGCGTAGAAACAGAGAATTGTTTTTTACCACCGCTTTGGCTTTTATATTGCTCTTCCAATAAAGCGGCTTGCTCTAGTACTTGGCGTGCATAGCCGAGGAAACGTTCCCCTTCTTTAGAAACAGTAATCCCTTTATTGGTACGGTCGAAAATGGTAATGCCCATTTCCTTTTCCAATTCCTTAATAGCCTTTGTTAGACTTGGTTGAGACACGAAGAGTCTCTTAGCAGCTTCACTAATACTGCCTATATTTGCAATTGTTGTGACATACTTTAATTGTTGTAAGGTCATAATGGCCTCCTTTTATATATTACACTACCTATACTACTCGATTATAAGTATTTAAGCAATGTTATATATATGTTACAATGTACTAATAGAATAAAGGAGGACCTATGCTTAAACAAGTCATCGTAGTAGAAGGAAAATCTGATATACAACGTATTGCACAAGCCGTAGAAGCAGACTGTATTGCTACAGAGGGTTTTACACTTCGTAAAGGTGTTATTGATATGATTCGTGTAGCTTATGAAAAGCGAGGTATTATCATATTAACCGATCCTGATACAGCAGGGGAGAGAATTCGTCGTGTATTAACAAAAAAATTCCCTAATGCACAGCATGCTTTTGTCCCTCGTGATGAAGCGTTTGCAAATGATGATATTGGCATAGAACAAGCATCTCCAGAATCCATTAGAAAGGCTTTATCCACATTACATGTAGAATCCTTGGAATCATCTAACGAATTTTCTATGGTAGATCTAGTTCGTCATGGGTTATTAGGTATGCCTGATAGTGCTGCTCGCCGTGCGGTTATTGGGGCTAAGTTAGGCATTGGTTATGGCAATGGGAAACAGTTTTTATACCGTTTAAATCACTATGGTATAAGTCGAGATGCTTTTGAAGAGGCTGTAAATAGTTAAAATAGGAGTTAAGATGTTAGAATCAGTAATTGCAAGCCCTGAAGTAGTACATTATATATGTAAACGCTTCGATATTAAAATGAGTAAGAAATTAGGGCAGAACTTTCTTATTAAGAGAGGTATTGTAGACGAAATTGTACATGCTGCAGAATTAACACCTGGTGAACCTGTACTAGAGGTAGGTCCTGGTATTGGCACATTGACACAGGGGTTAGCACAAAGTGGTGCTGATGTAACTGCCATTGAATTAGACCGTCGCTTATTAGAGGTTCTAGATACTACCTTGGCTTCTTATGACAATGTACGTATTGTCCATGGTGATGTGTTGAAACTCGATGTGCCAACCATTATGAACCATAAACCATTTAAAGTGGTTGCTAATTTGCCATACTATATTACAACACCTATTATTATGTCTCTATTGGAAAGTAAATTACCGATAGAACGCCTTGTTGTAATGGTGCAAAAAGAGGTGGCCTTACGTATGGTGGCTAAGCCAGGTACAAAGGATTATGGTGCACTATCTGTAGCTGTACAGTACTATACTGAGCCCAATATTGTACTTGATGTACCGCCTAAATCTTTCTTGCCGGCTCCAGCTGTAACGAGTTCTGTTATTCGCTGCGTATTGCGTGACAAGCCTCCTGTTGATGTTATTGACGAGAAACTATTCTTCCGAGTTGTGAAAGCTGGTTTTGCGCAACGACGTAAAACATTCGCTAATACAATGAAAACAACGGGCTTATCAAAAGACAGAATCGAAGAGCTATTAGCAAAAGCCAATATCGATGGGCAACGAAGAGGGGAGACTTTTACCCTTCAAGAGTTTGCTGATGTAGCCAATGCATGGGCGGCCTTAATTAAATAGAGTAATATAAAAATAGCTTATTAGATTGATAACATATCATTCTAATAAGCTCTTTTCATAAAAAAAGGACCCAAATGGGTCCTTTTTATTTAGTAAAGAATGCCAGCCATTGTTGTAATTAGGAAAGCATTAGCAAAGTCGATTAAGAATGCACCTACCAAGGAAACTACAAGCCATGCACGAGGGGATGGACCATGTTTACTTGCTAAGGATAACATATTAACCAATGCATTTGGTGTAGCACCTAAGCCGAAGCCGATGGCACCAGAACCAAGCATAACTGCATCGTAGTTGCGACCAAATAGGAAGTAGATAAGGTATGCAAATACACAGATAAGTACCATTTGTGCAACTAAGATTGTAATAAGTGGTAAAGCAAGATCGATTAATTGAACTAGTTTCAAGCTATTGATAGCCATAGTTACGAATAGAGATAATGCTACATTGGATACTGCATCAAGAGCTGCATCGTTGATTTTGTAAGCTTTAGTGAAGTCACCGAAGTTACGGATTACAGCTGCACAAATCATTGCACCGATATATGCAGGTAGTGGAGTTAAGATAGACAAACCAGCACTTACGATAGTACCGATACCTAAAGCAAGGCCAATCCACATACAGATTGTTAAAAGGTCTTGGGAATTGAATTGTTTGCCACCACTTTCAACGTGATCTTCGATCATGTCGATGCCTTCATCTTCCATTAACTCAGGATTTTCATAAGGTGTTTTAACTTTGTGCATTTTGATAATGCGTTCACCTACAGGAGCACCGAGAATTGTACCTGCTACCATGCCGAATGTTGCGGCTGCAACCGCTGCGGATGCTGTACCAGGGATACCAAGCAATTGTTCATAATATGGACCGAAGGCGCCAGCTGTACCAAGACCACCAATCATGGATACGGAACCAGCCATAATACCGATGATTGGTTCAATACCTAAAGCTTTAGCAATCATAATACCTGCTGTATTTTGTACAACAATCCATACTGCACAAGCGAGGAAGAAGAAGATAATGAAGATACCGCCTTTTTTGAGGACTTTCAAAGAAGCCATCAAACCGATAGTGGTAAAGAAGGCAAGCATTAAGAATGTTTGTAGGGAACCTTCAAAGGTAATGTTCAAAATCTTGTAGTAAGAAAGAATAGCAGTTAAGAATGCGAATGGCAAAGCCCCTACAGCTGGTGCAGGCATACACATACGTTGTAAGAACTTGGAATGTTTGTTAATCCAAGTACCAATGAATAACGTGATTACAGCGAGGCCTACAGTTTGGATCATGGACAGTTTCAATGTCCATACATCGTTGACTAACGCTAAGTCAATAAGTGGCATAAAATCACTCCTTTAAAATAAAAAATAAAACTTATATTTTATGGTATCATGAATGGTCGAAAAAAACTATAGAATATATAAGGCATAATAATTATATATTATTTATTTTCAACACTCACAACAACAGTAAAACCATTAGGTTTTATATATCTATATTAGATATATATCTATTTATAATATATTTATATTATATACAAAAATACGAGAAAGTAATAGTATAAATCACTTCTCTACATAATCATACTATATGTATTCGACTAAATTCTGTGATTCTCCTGCCTATTATAAAAAAATAAACTGGAATATATTTCTAATTTTTATATATTGAGAAATATATTCCAGTTGTGATTATCTGAGGATTTATAGTGTGCTTAACTATTGAGGTTTGCAGTTAAGCCGCTGTCTGCTACATAGTACATCTCGCATTTAGAAGTGCGAAGTATAGATTTAGAAAGATAAGCTATAAATGCCAATACTATAGTTCGTGATGAAGTTTTGGGGTTGTTAAGAAAGTAACATCAGGATTACGCTCTTGAACCCAACCCATTTGCCATTCATTAGAGATAAGAACTACCGTACGATCGCGATTATCCTTAACAATCATCGCATTATCTACACCTTTTAAAGACGCAATATCTACTTCACCATCAATCCAACGAGCAACACTGTATGGCAATGTATTATTTAATAAATCAACACCATATTCATTTTTTAAACGGTATTCTAAAACTTCAAATTGAAGCATACCTACGGCACCAACTACGAAGGAGTCGAGGGCACCTGGTTGTTCAAAGATTTGAACTGCACCTTCTTGAGCCAATTGTGTCATGCCTTTTTGGAATTGCTTACGTTTCATAGTATCTTTTGGAGATACGCGGGCGAAGAATTCTGGTGGGAACACAGGGAAGTCACCAAATGTTACCTTGTGTTTTTGTGCACATAGTGTATCACCTACGCCCATTGTGCAAGCATCAAAGACACCGATAATATCACCAGGATATGCATCTTCTACGATGGTACGTTCGGTAGCCAAGAATTGTTGAGGCTGAGACAAGCGAATCGTTTTGTTAGATTGGCGATGCAATACGGACATACCCTTTTCGAATTTACCAGAGCAGATACGCATAAATACGATGCGGTCATGGTGATTAGGGTCCATATTCGCTTGAATTTTAAATACTAAAGCGGAGAAGTCTTCGCTCGTAGGTTGCACCATTTCTTCCACGGCTTGTCGTGGAGCAGGGGATGGAGCTAGTTCTAAGAATTTTTCTAAGAATGGTTTTACCCCAAAGTTAGTCATAGCAGAACCGAAGAACATAGGTGTTAATTCGCCTGCACGAACCTTATCAAAATCGAATGGATCGCCAGCAACGTCTAATAATTCAATATCATCAAGCAATGCTTGGTATACGTCATCACCTAATAATTCTTTCATACGAGGGTCAGTCAAAGCTCCTTTTTCAGAGGCTAACTTTTCTTGACCATGTGTTTCATCTTTTGCGAAAAGCTCGATGGTTTCATGCTCTCTATCGTATACGCCTTTGTACTCACCGTTTATACCAATTGGCCAGTTCATAGGGCATGTTCGAATGCCGAGAACATTTTCGATTTCTTCCATCAAGTCAAATGGGCTACGACCGAAATGGTCAATCTTGTTTACAAATGTAAAGATAGGAATACCGCGCTCTTTAGATACAGCAAATAGTTTTTTCGTTTGTGCTTCGACGCCTTTTGCTACGTCAATCAACATGACAGCACTGTCGGCAGCCATTAAGGTACGATATGTATCTTCAGAAAAGTCCTGGTGACCAGGGGTGTCTAGGATATTGACGCGACAACCATCATAGTCAAATTGCAACACAGAACTTGTTACGGAGATACCACGTTGCTTTTCGATTTCCATCCAGTCAGATACGGCGTGTTTTGCTGTTTTACGAGATTTAACGGACCCTGCTAAGTGGATAGCACCACCATATAAAAGTAATTTTTCTGTTAATGTAGTTTTACCCGCATCCGGGTGAGATATGATAGCAAACGTACGACGACGTTGCACTTCCTCTAAAAATGTCATAGTTCACCTCTATTGTTTCGTTTGTAAAAGCCTTGTCTCATTATATAACTTTCACATCATTCATATCTTTAAAATTATACATGATTTTGGTAGTTATGACCACTAAATTGTAGTATAATGAGATTTCAAAGAGCGGCTTAGGGGAATAGCCGTTATTTTATGTTAAGGAGGGGACCATGCGGTTATTTATTGCGGAAAAGCCATCCATGGCTCGCGAAATTAGTAAATGCTTGCTGGAAAATAAGAATATCCAAAAACGGAATGGCTACTTTGTCCAAGGTGATGATGTGGTGACATGGGTTGTAGGTCACGTATTACATCAAGCAGAACCTGGTGATTACGATGATAAATATGTTCGCTGGCGCCCTCAAGATTTACCTATTGTGCCGGATGAGTGGAAATTACTGGTTACGGATAGTAGTCGTCAACAGTTTGAAACGGTGAAAGACCTTATCGGTAAAGCTGATATTATCGTTAACGCCGGTGACCCGGATAGGGAAGGGCAATTGTTAGTTGATGAGGTTTTATATTATGTAGGAAATACAAAACCTGTACAGCGTATTTTGTTAAATGCATTGGACGAAAAATCTGTTCGTGCAGCTCTTAATGATTTGCGTAATAATAAAGACTTTCACAATTTATATCAATCTGCATTGGCTAGAGCGCGTGCAGACTGGCTTATTGGAATGAACCTATCTCGGGCATATACCTTATCTGAACGATATAAAGGTAATAAGGTAACATTACCTATAGGTCGTGTTAAGACTCCAACGTTAGCATTAGTAGTTCGTAGAGAACGAGAACTAGCCGCATTTAAACCGGTCGATTATTTCACACTAAAGGTTTTATATAACCATCCAAATGGTGTGTTCTGGGCTACGTGGCAGCCTACAGACGAACAAAAGGGGCTTGACCCAGATGGACGTCTTATTAATAAAGCCATAGCCGATGAATTAGTAGAGCGCTTACAGGCGGGGTCAGATGGAGTTATTAAAGCTGTTACAAAATCTAAAAAGAAAGATGTACAGCGTTTACCATTGTCTCTATCATCTTTGCAGGTATTAGCTGGTAAAGCTTTTTCCTATGATCCGCAAACTGTACTTGATACAGCACAGAAACTATATGAAAAGAAATTGACTACATACCCTCGTTCTGATTGTGAATATTTACCACCAAATCAATATGGTGACCGCAATGCAATTCTCAATAATTTACAGAATGCAGGAGATGAAAGACTAGCACAGTGGGCTACTGATGCAGACCGCTCCATTAAGAGCCGCGCTTGGAATGAAAAGAAGATTACAGCCCATCATGCTATAATTCCTACGACCGTAGCTTGTAATATAAATAGTTTGTCCCGTGAGGAACGCAATATTTACTTCCTCATTAGTCAGGCCTATATTGCTCAGTTTTATGGCGAACATATTTATGAGCAAACTAAAATCGTCGTGGAGCAATGCAAAGAAGAGTTTGTTGCCAATGGCCGTGTAGTTATAGACGAAGGATGGAAATTACTTTATAAACGACAAAAGTCTAAATCTGTGACAGATAATGATGAACCTGATTTAACTGATGAACGTGGTGCAGAAACAGACTCTAAAAAAGAGGCTATTGAAGAAACAGATCATTTGCCTGCGGTTAAGAAAAATGATTCTGTGCTTTACACGGATTCCTCTGTAGAGGCGAAGCAAACTAAGCCGCCTTCTCGCTTTACACCGTCTACGTTGTTACAAGCGATGAAGGAAATTCACAAGTTTGTAAAAAATGAAGACTTGAAAAAGCAATTAAAGGCTGTATCTGGTATAGGTACAGAGGCGACTCGTGCCAATATTATTGACGAACTTATCAGTCGTGGCTTTATGAAAACATCTGGTAAGAAGCAAGTTCTATCACCTACGGAAACGGGCTACCTTTTAGTAGATGCTTTGCCTGATGAATTGTTATATCCTGATGAAACGGCTGTATGGGAAGAACGTTTGGCCCTCATGAGCGAAGGGGAGGATACCTTAGATTCCTTCTTGTCTGATCAAGTTAAGTTTTTACAGTTGTTGATTGATAAGCTTGGCTTTGATAAACAGGTAAATTCTGGTCAAATGATGCCCAATGTAGTTCGCACTATAACGAATCAAAACCGGAAACGTCCGATGGATAATTCTGATGTAGATCTATCTTCTTTGCCGGTCTGTCCTAAGTGTAATAAGGGCAGAATGCAACAGCGTAATGGTAAATTTGGTGCTTTTTTAGGCTGTACTAATTATCCTGCTTGTAAACATACACAACCGGTTGAGGGTGATGTTTCAAAGGGTGAAAGTAATATCATTGTAGCTGACGAAGATAAACAATATAAATGTCCACGATGTAAAGAAGGGTATTTTGTTAAGCAAGAGGCGAGAGGACGTATTAACTGGGTTTGCAGTAATCGATCTCAATGCAAGACACAATGCTCCGATGTGAATGGAGTGCCAAGCATTTATGCTAATAAATAATAAGATGTATATTAGTTAAGAACATAAAAAGACGCGTACAGATGTTCTGTACGCGTCTTTAATTTTATTTGCGTTTACCACGACGTCCAGTTTGAGACGTAGAAGTGCGGCGTTGGCGTGTATTAGCACCTTTGTGGCCACGAGCTTTATGAGCTTTAGCCTTTGTAGATTGATAGGAACTTGTAATCTTAGGTTTGCCAGATACTTTTGCACGTTTAGGTGCCGCACTTGCATTACCTTTAGTCTTAATTTGTCCATCTTTAGTGTATTTAGTAAGCGTTGCTTGGATGGCGCGCTCAATACGACGTAACCAAGATTCATCTTGCGGTGTAGCAAATGTAACAGCTACACCAGAGTTGCCTGCACGACCAGTACGGCCAATACGGTGGATATAGTAATCTACGTCGCGTGGTACGTCGTAGTTATAAACATGTGTAATGCCTTCGATGTCAATGCCGCGAGCCGCAATATCTGTAGCTACTAAGATTTGTGTTTTAGCTTTTGCGAAATCACGTAATATTTGAGTGCGTCGACCTTGTGTCAAATCGCCATGCATTTCAGCAATATTTAGGCCTGCTGCAGTTAACTCATAGGATAAGCGAACAGCACCTTCACGCTTATTACAGAACACAATTGCTAAGAATGGGTTGTCTTCTTCGATCATTTTGATGAGACGTTGCGTTTTTTCTTCTGGGTTCATCATGTATACGCGTTGATCGATAGATTCAAGTGTTACATGTTTACCCTCAGCTGTTACAGAAGCCGGTTTAGACATATACGCTTTTGCAAGGTTTCTAATCTTATCTGGGATTGTTGCAGAGAATAGTAAAAGTTGTCTATTAGCATCTGTTTGGCTGATGAGATTTTCAATATCCGGTAAGAACCCCATGTGGAGCATTTGATCGGCTTCATCGAGTACGACACGACGAATACAATCTAGGTGAAGTGAACCACGCTTAGCATGATCTAATAGACGGCCAGGCGTACCTAAGATAACTTGAGGGCGACGTCCTAATTGTTGTAGCTGTGCTTCAATCGTTTTGCCACCGATAAGAGGGAGGATGTCCACATTTAAAATGGTACCTATTTCTTTTGCTTCGTCAGAAATTTGTTTTACTAGTTCTCGCGTAGGTGCAATGATAAGTACTTGTTCTTGATGCACATCTGTGTGAACCCGTTGAAGAATAGGTAATAAGAAGGCTAATGTTTTGCCTGTACCTGTTTGAGCTTTTGCTATGATATCATTCCCTTTGAAAACTATAGGAATGGCTTGTTCTTGAATTGGAGTGGGCTCCTTGATACCTTGTTTTTGAAGGGCTTGAATGAGTTCATCACAAACGCCTAAAGATTTAAAAGATTTCATGGATCGTCCTTTCTATAATACATATTATATTAATTATACCTTATGCATATAGTAGGGGCAAATAAAATGAATTGTTATTTATAGCGATTATTATTAGATGGGAAATTAGGTTGCCATAAAGAATGTGTATGTTGGTCTATTTAAATGATAATATATTGAAAAATAACGAAATGCATGTATATTTATGAGAATAAAAAACATTAAAGTATTCATGTTTAAATAAAAATTTAATATTTAATTGAGAATGATTAAATTATTAATAATGATAATCTTAGTAGTGCTTCTTATTTGGTGAAGCAATTATGATTTATATTGGTTCATAAAAAGCTATACCCTACAGGGTTTATTTTGATTAATGATAAAATAATTCTCATATTTAATATGAGAAAAAAATATATATATGAGATAGAAAATTACCATAAAAATGATAATAATTGTTGAAATTAATGATTTCTTTGATATAATAATTTAAGATATTAATACGCATTATTATTTGGTGTGTTTAATATGAGGTTGTTAGGTACAATAATTAGGAGGTGTCGTATGGCTATCAAAAAGTTAAAAGACATGAAACCAGGTGAGTCTGGTCTTATTGTTGCACTACATGGCAGTGGCAATGTTAAGCATCGTCTAATTGACATGGGTCTTGTAAATGGTACAAAAATCCATGTTATGAAGTTTGCCCCTTTGGGTGATCCAGTGGAAATCAAGGTAAAAAACTTTGAATTAGCACTTCGTACAAGCGAAGCTGGCATGATTGATGTAGAGGTTCAATAGGAGGTTCACATGGCAGAAAATGGGCAAATTCGCATTGCCTTAGCAGGTAACCCTAACTGTGGTAAAACTACAATGTTTAACAATATCACAGGGGCGAAGCAACACGTTGGTAACTATGCCGGCGTTACAGTAGAAAAAAAGGAAGGCCATACGAACTTTGATGGCCATGAGTTATTGTTTATTGACTTACCAGGTACATATAGCTTAACTGCACGTTCCTTGGATGAGTTAGTAGCGCGTAATGTTATCGTAAATGATAACCCAGATGTAATCGTTAATGTTCTTGATGCATCTAACTTGGAACGTAACTTATATTTAGCTGCACAATTATTGGAACTTGAAAAGCCAATGGTTATTGCTCTAAACATGGCTGACGTTGCTGAAGAAATGGGCATCAAATACGACCTAAAAAAAATGGCAGAAATGACAGGGGCTACAATTGTTAGCACAGTAGGTCGTACAAACATTGGTACAAAAGACTTGTTAGAAGCAACAATTAGTGTAGCTGCTTCTCAAAAAGCTCCTGGTGTAACAATTAACTATGGTGATTTGTTAGAAGGTAAAATTAGTGAGCTTGTAGAATTGCTAAAACAAGCGGGCACTGTTACATATCCACTTCGTTGGATTGCTGTTAAGTTGTTAGAAAAAGATGCTGACGTTATTGGCAAAGTTATGCGCTTTGATAATACGGAAGCTGTTATTCAAAAGGCTGAAGCTATTCGTGAAGAAATTAAGGATCAAGTTGATCTTGATATTGTCTTCCAAGAATATCGTCACCGCTTTGCAGTAGAAGTATATAATACATGTTTAACACAAGCGCCAACTCAATTGGAAACACGCTCTGACCGTTATGACAAAATCTTAACGCATCGAATTTGGGGCTTACCAATCTTCATGGTTGTTATGTACTTATTGTTTGCGTTCGTTAACTTCGTTGGTGGTATTCCTCAAGGTTGGATCGAGGATGGTTTCGCTGCATTACAAGCTTATGCGGTTCAGACTATTCCAGAGGGCCAATTACAGTCACTCGTATCTGATGGTATTATTGCCGGCGTAGGTGCGGTACTTTCATTCTTACCATTAATTTTATTACTCTTCCTTGGCATTTCTTTCTTGGAAGATACTGGTTACATGGCTCGTGCAGCCTTCGTTATTGACCGTGTAATGCGCGCTTGTGGTTTGCATGGTAAATCCTTTATTCCGTTGCTTTTAGGTTTCGGTTGTTCCGTACCATCTGTAATGGGCGCTCGTATCCTTGATAACTATAAGGATCGAATGGTTACAATCTTGATTACACCATTCATGAGCTGTTCTGCTCGTTTACCGGTATATATCTTATTTGCAAATGCATTTTTCCCAAATGGTTGGGATAGTACATTTGTTGTATTTTCTGTATATTTCTTGGGCATTATTTTCGGTATTATCTTTGCAAAGATCTTCCGTAAGTTCTTATTTGCAGGTGAAGCTGAACCATTTGTAATGGAACTACCTCCATATCATTTACCTACATTGAAAGCTACTTGGATGCACATGTACGAACGTGCTAAATTGTACATCATTAAAGCTGGTACATTCATCATGGCCGCATCTATCTTGATTTGGTTCCTTACTGCGTACCCAATGGATGTAGAATACTCTAAAGACTATGATGCAATGAAAGAACAAGTTGCTCAAGAGTATGAAGTAAAAGATGCAGCTACATTATCTCAATTCGGTATTGCTACAGATGACCAAAAAGATGCAGTTGATAAAATTGTTGAAGATATGAAATCTACTGTACAAGATGCTACTGATGCTGCTAAGCAAGCAGGAGAAGATGAACCTGAAGTAGCAGTAGAGGATGATTCTGAAGCACCTGAATTATTCAATGATATTAAAGATGAAAATAAAGACTTGTTCCCAGCAGCATGGGCAATGTATAAAAACAGTGCTAACTTAGATGCTGAAAATGACAAACTTGATAAAGAACAAGCTGCTGAAAAAATTGAACAATCCTATGCAGCATCCTTTGGTAAAGCTATCAACCCAGTGCTAGAACCATTGGGCTTTGATTGGAAAATGGGCCTATCATTAGTAGCTGGTTTGGCGGCTAAAGAGGTTGTTATCTCAACGTTAGGTACTGTCTATGCTGTTGGTGGTGATGATCAAAATCCAGCACCGTTGACTGAGTACCTACAAAACGACTCTCACTTTACACCATTAATTGGTTTGACAATGATGTTGTTTATCTTAATTTACCCACCTTGTTTGGCAACATTAGCTGTTATCAAACGTGAAACAGGTTCCTGGAAATGGGTTGCTTTCATGTTCTTCTATGAAAACACATTTGCTTGGATTGCATGTTTCATCTTCTATAACATAGGTCGCGCATTAGGTTTCTAATCTAAAATCGCTAAATAGGAGAGTTTAGCCACTTTTAGATTCTTTAAACAAAAATGAATTTAAAAATTGCGATTTTGTTATAAGTAATTTAAAAATAATACTTGATAATTATCAATATTCGTGGTTAAATGATAATGAGAAAAGGGAAATATCCTTTAGATATTGCTTTTATCTTGTTTATCACTAATACACATATTATAATTTAGTAGATATTGAGAAAGAGGCATAATAATGGATAATCTTGTTATAGGACTCATAGTTGTATTAGCATTAGCTTATATCGGTAATAAATTTTACAAACAAATGTCTGGTAAAGGTGGCTGCGGCTGTGGTGGCGGTGGCTCCAAGTCTGGCTCTAAAAAATCTTCTGGTTGCGGTGGTAACTGCAGCTGTGATGGTTCCAATAAAGCACTAGGCATTAAACGTACTGCTAAGTAAGCTAATACGAATTCTGAATTTGAATGAGGAGTCTCTATAATAGGCTCCACTTTTCAAATATAGTAAGTAAATTTTTTATATATTTATTAGTAGAAAGGGATATTATCATGTTCAACATCGATCAAAAAAATCTTAAAAACGCTAACTTATTCGCAGCAGGTCTTGCATTGGGTACTGTAGGTCTTAAAGTTTTAACTTCTAAAGACGCTAAAAAAGTATATGCTGGTATCGTAGCAGCTGGCCTTCGCGCTAAAGAAACTGTATTAGAAACAGCTGAAAAAGTACAAGCATCCGCATCTGACGTATTGGCAGAAGCTCAAGAAATCAACGAAGCACGCAACGAAGAAATCTTTGAAGAAAACAAATAATTAGAGGATTGCACATATGTTACAATTTTCTGTAGTAAAAAAACTCAGAAATCGCTTGCACGTTAAGGTTACAGGTCATCATTTTACAGAAGCTGAAGCAGCTTATGTAGAGGATACATTACTCCTTAACGATGCAATTGTAGATGTAACCTTCTACACTCGCAGCAGTCAAGTTGCCATTAAACATACTGGTGATATTGACGCTGTGCGTGAAGCAGTGCTAGGTCTACGCGATTTAGACTTGTCCGAAGCACCTGCTTTGAACGAATATTCTCCACGCTTGGTAAATAAAAAATACCGTGAAATGATGATCAATCGCACTGCAGTTTATTTAGGTAAAAAAGCAGTGTTGCCTGCACCAATTGCAGCTGCATGGGCATGGTTTGATGGTATTAAATTTATCGGCAAAGCCATTAAAACATTGTGGCAACGTAAGTTAACTGTAGAAGTACTTGATGGTGTAGCTATTGGTGCTGCATTACTTCAAAAGGATTACCCTACAGCTGGCGCTGTTATGTACCTATTAGGTATTGGTGATATCTTAGAAGAATGGACTCACCGTAAATCCGTATTAAATCTCGCTCAAAGCATGTCCTTGAACGTAGATAAAGTATGGGTTTTAGTTGATGACATTGAAGTGAGCAAGCCAGTTAACGAAGTTGTGGCAGGTGATAAAATCATTATTCGCCAAGGCGAAGTGATTCCATTGGATGGCGTCGTTATCGATGGTGTTGTTCTTGTTAATGAAAGCTCCATGACTGGTGAACCAGAAGCGGTTCGTCGCGATCAAGACAGTTCTGTATATGCAGGTACTGTTGTTGAAGACGGTAAAGCTATTGTAGAAGTACGTAGCACATCCAAAACATCTCGTTACGAAAAAATCGTTAACCTCATTGAAGAGTCTGAACAAATGAAATCCGGTATGGAACAACAAGCATACCGCATGGCTGATAAATTAGTTCCAATAAGCTTTATTGGTGCTGGTTTAACATACTTGTTGACTCGTAATGTAATGAAAGCATTGTCTTTCGTAATGGTTGACTTCTCTTGTGCTCTTAAATTATCCATTCCATTAGCAGTACTTTCCGCTATGCAAGAAGCATCTAAACGCGGTATCACTGTTAAAGGTGGTAAGTTCTTAGAACAAATTGCACAAGCAGATATGATTGTATTCGATAAAACAGGTACTCTTACAAAAGCAGAACCTGAGTTTGAACAAATCATCCCGTTCAACGGTCATGATGCAGATGAAATGTTGAAATTAGCTGCATGTATTGAGGAACATTTCCCTCATTCCATGGCAAAAGCAATTGTACGCGCTGCTAAGGATCATGACTTGCCTCACAAGGAAATGCACTCCGATGTAGAATACGTTGTAGCTCATGGTATTGCATCTAAAGTCGGTCGCTACCGTGTACGCATTGGTAGTGCTCACTACATCTTTGATGATGAAAAGACAAAAATTCCTGCAGATGAACAAGAAAAGTTCAATAATTTACCAAATTCATCTTCCCATATTTACCTCGCTATTGGAGGTACACTAGCAGCGGTTATTTGTATTAAAGACCCTGTTCGTGAGGAAGCAAAACAAGTTATAGCTGATTTACATAAATTGGGCATTAAAAAGGTTGTCATGATGACTGGCGACTCTAAACGTAATGCACAACGTGTAGCTGACGAACTCGGCATCGATGAATTGCATGCTGAAGTATTGCCAGAAGATAAAGCAGCTTATGTAAAACAAGCAAAAGCTGAAGGCTATACTGTTATGATGGTAGGGGATGGTATTAACGATTCCCCGGCAATTTCTGAAGCACATGTTGGTATCGCTATGAATGAAGGCGCGCCAATCGCTCAAAAAATTGCAAATGTTACTATTTCTTCCGATCATCTACAAGCTCTTGTAGATTTACGCCGTATTTCTATGGCATTGATGAAACGTATCAAAGCTAATTACAATGGTATCGTTGGTTTCAATGGTGCTCTTGTTGGTGGTGGCGTACTCGGTATTATGCCGCCAAGTCAAACAGCTTGGTTGCATAATCTATTCACATTGGGTATCGGCTTAGAAAGCATGACTCCATTGTTGAAAAAAGAAGAACCAAAGGATGCTGTTCCTACAATTGATGTAACAGCTGACTCTGTAGTAGCTTAATTAGAAACCTCCATATAAGGTATTCATTTACCTATATGGAGGTTTTTCTTTTTTGATGACATTTATCTATGATTATTGTAAAATACAAAGAGATTACATATCATAGGAGATCTTTATGAACACATTAATGGATATTTGTAAAAGATCCATGTACTTGAATCTGTTTATCGTAGTAATTCCTATTATTGCGTATATGATTCATAATGGATCGAGTGCGACGGTAGCACTTGTATGGTATTTGCTTTTATCCCTAATTATGCCTTGGGCATATTTATCATTTAAAAGTAGTACCTTTGGAGATGGTAAATCCATAAGCCGTATTGCCTATGTTGTAAGTTGGATTATAATCCACGGCATTAGCTATAAAGGTATTTTTCTCGGTGTAGATTTATCGATGTTATGGGGCTGGCCTACAGCAGGCCGAGATGTAGCTTTCTTAGTAGCTATGTATATTGGTGTCACTATTAGCTTGATCTTAGCGTATGGTCTTACTCGCTTAGTGGGAGGCCGTAATGAATAAGAGTTTCTGGTTATTTACTATTGTTTGCGCTTTATTTGTAAGTGCTGTAACAACAGTTCTTTCCTTGAGTGGAGCATTAGCGTTATCTATATTAGTATTCCCTGTATTGTCTCTTGTAATACCACTCATGGTGCGTAGACTTAAGAATGCTAAATTTAACGACGACCTACTATTGAGTATGGGCTATCATGCATATAGTTGGGCTTGGTGGACAGTATTTTCATTTCTTCATACGCCATTTAGCTTTACAACAGAGAATGGAATTGTAACAGCATTGCTTCTTTTCGTGGTGTATTTTATCGTTCAAGTACTCATTGAACTTTGTGGTCTGTTAGTAAATAAGTTTTTCAATCGAAATCATCGATGGGGCATGGTAGATGAAGCCCTTGATATAATCGGGTATACTATACCAATCCCATTTTTATATATTGGTTCGCTTCTGTATATTGATTTACAGGATCCGATGGTATACTTCATGTATGCATCATCAATGAATGTAAATATACTGTTTGCAGAATTTGTGTTGTTGCTTATATCTTTATTGGTATTTGTATTTTATTTATATCCAAGAGATATAGCATATAGAGGCATACGATTATTTCGCATTGTTTTAACCGCTGCTTTATGGCTTGCTATGAATGCCCATATTTTATACGGTGGTTATATTCCAGAATTTATTGTATCTCTAGTTCCCACCGTTTTCCCAACGTATCAAGGTAATCCGCTAGTGTTTGTTACTCCCACTTTATTAGAAGCTGGCATGACAGGTGTAGCAGTGATTATAGGCGCATTGGTAGAACGTGGTATAATTTCACGACGCCGTGAACGTATTTAATTTCTAGTTTCGACTTATATCCGTAAGGAATGAGAGCGAAGGAGGATCTATGAACAACATTGAACGTCCAGTGGATGATAACTCAACTGTATCAATCCAAGACAATGAAAAACTGAAGCAAGTTAAACGTAAAGAGACCAAAAAGCAGAAGAAGAGTGGCATTACGATTCGAGAATTAACAATTATTGGTCTATTAGCGGGGATTACTATTGCATTAGGTGTTTCTGGCTATGGTATTATTCCGTTAGGCCCGCTTAATGTAACTACCTTGCATGTACCGACACTTATTGGTGCTATCGTAGAGGGTCCTAAAGTGGGTGCTTTTGTAGGCTTCATCTTTGGTTGCTATAGCTTGTGGCAAAATATTACAGCACCTAATATTTTATCCCCTCTATTTATTAATCCAATTATTTCTGTGCTACCACGTATATTGTTCCCAGTATTAGCATATTTAGTATATTTACTATTATGGAAAGCACCGCAAGGTCCACGCATCATCGTATCTGCTTTCATGGGTACCGTATTCCATACAATTATGGTTATGGGGCTTATTTTCTTGCTTTACGCAGATATGTTTGCTGTTAAAATGAATCTTAGTCCAGATCAAGTATTAGGGTCTATTGTATTCTTATCTGTTACACATGGTATTCCAGAAGCAGTGTTTGCTGCTGTTATCGTAACACCAGTTGCAATGGCATTGAGAAAGGTATTACGTAAGGATACGCCAAAGAAATCAAAATCTGAGGATGTTACAACTACTACAGCAACAACAGGTGCAGCAAATACAAATAAATCTGCAACTGTAGAAGTAAATGAAACAAAACCTGTAGAAGAAAACATAACTAAATAGTATTTTACAGGCTTTTCATAAATATGATAAAATAAATATCATTCGATAAGTATTGAGGAGGATAACCATGGCTAAACGTATTCGTACTATCAACACTGAATCCTTACAAAAAACTGCTAAAACTGGCGGTTGTGGGGAATGTCAAACATCTTGCCAATCCGCTTGCAAAACAAGCTGCACAGTTGGTAACCAAGTTTGCAAACAAAAATAATAAAGAGGCTCGCTTAGCGGGCCTTTTTTATTTATGTTTTTAATACATACCTTGTATGGTATATCTTTATGACTCTTTTCATAACGTTTAACGCGGAAATGTGGTACAATTATCTAGAAAGTTCTATATAGTAGAGCTTTTACCATACATATTATTTGGAGGTACCATGTTAGAATTAAAACCAATGATCCATAAGTTTCGGATGAAGGATAACTATTACTGCTTAGATGTAAATAGCGGTATCATTCACGTTATCGACGAACTCATTGATAGAGTTCTTGACATATATGATGGCACTAATCGCGATGCAGTACATGCTGCTTTAGATGCTAAGGAAGATGCAGTAGAACTCGATGAGATTATGGATGAGTTAGATGAGCTCATTAAGGCAGAGCAATTGTTTGCTCCAATGAGTACTGAGTTTAAACTTGTAGTAGGTGAAAAACCTATTGTTAAGGCACTATGCTTAAATATTGCTCATGATTGTAATTTGGCATGTAAATACTGTTTTGCCAGCCAAGGTGATTACGGCGGTGTAAAACGCGAGTTAATGAGTTTTGATGTGGCGAAGCGTGCTGTAGATTTCCTCATTAAAATGAGTGGCCCTCGTCAACATTGTGAAATTGATTTCTTTGGTGGGGAACCTTTATTGAACTGGGATGTTGTAAAACAAACCGTTGAATATATCGAATCCATTCAAAAAAAGCACAATAAGATCTTTAAGCTTACATTGACTACAAATGGCATGTTGTTAACACAAGATAAAATCGATTATGTAAACGAACATAAAATGAGTCTTGTATTATCTTTAGATGGTCGTGAATCCGTACATAATGCAATGCGCCCTGTAGCGGGTAGTGGTGCTGAGTCTTATAAATATATTGCTAAAAATCTTATCAATGCCGTAAAACAACGTCATGGTCTTGAATACTACGTACGCGGTACGTATACACATAAGAATTTAGATTTTACAAAAGATGTTATGGCTATGTCTGATCTTGGCTTTGAACATTTATCCATGGAGCCTGTAGTAGGTGAAGAAGGGGATTATGTACTACGCGAAGAGGATTGGCCAGTATTAGAAAAAGAATATGAAAAATTAGCAGATATTTACCTACAACGTCAATTAGAAGGTTGGGGTGAGAAGTTTAACTTCTTCCACTTCCGTATGGATTTGTATCGTGGTCCATGTATGGCTAAACGCCTTCGCGGTTGTGGGGCAGGTCATGAATATATGGCTGTTGTACCTAATGGCGATATTTATCCATGTCACCAATTCGTAGGTAAAGATGGATACGTGCTTGGCAATGTATATGATGGTTTGAAAAATACAGAAATTCCTAAAGATTTCCGTAATACACATGTGTTCTCTAAACCGACTTGTGCTGAATGTTGGGCGAAATTCTTCTGTTCTGGTGGCTGTCATGCTAACAATATTACATTAGGTGGCGATTTAGAAACACCTTATGAATTTGGTTGCCGTTTACAAAAGAAACGTATTGAATGCGCTATCATGATTCAAGCTGAGTTAGAACAAGCTGGCATTGATGGCAGTATTCCTGTGGCATTAGGTTAATAGCCTTAATTCTCCGTCTATAGTAGGAGCTTATATGAAACAAAATAGTAATCAAACTATAGAACGCTGGGGAATTCGTTATACCGGTATAGTTCAAGGGGTCGGATTCCGGCCCCTTGTTTCTATGTGGGCGCATTCTCTAGGGTTAACTGGTTTTGTTTATAATGATAGCCAAGGTGTTTACGTTGAGGTACAAGGTTGTGTTGGTGATTTACAGCTATTTTTAGATGCTATTCAAGATGACCGACCTAGACTGTGCCGTATTACAAGTCAAACAGTAGAACATCTAACTATAAAAAATAATGAAGTTGAGTTTTCTGTGGAGCCATCTCCTTTAGGGGAAGCAGTTAGCACCTTTATTAGTGCCGATACAGCGCCATGTGCTGATTGTCTTAAAGAACTACAACAGGACAAGCGTAGAAAAGAATATCCTTTTATTAATTGTACAAATTGTGGCCCACGATATACGATTATTAAATCTCTTCCCTATGATCGTGAACGAACGACGATGGACGAGTTTCCCATGTGTGAAGCTTGTAAGGCTGAATACGAAGATATAGAGGGGCGCCGTTATCGTGCTGAACCAAATGCTTGTGTTCAATGTGGTCCTTATTATACTTTATATAAACCTAATCGTACGGTTGTAGATACTGTAAATATATGGAATACTACCCGTGAATTAATCAATGAAGGTAGTATTATTGCTATAAAAGGGATAGGTGGCTACCACCTAGTTTGTGATGCTCGAAATGATGCGGCGGTCCAACGCTTGCGTAAGCGTAAGAATCGACCACATAAACCCTTAGCAATTATGGTAGGGTCCCTAGATACGGCAATTGAGCTTGTCCATCTTAGTGATGAAGAACTTGATGTTTTGACGGGAATGGAACGTCCTATTGTATTATTAAAAAGAAATACCGATAGTTTAGTGCGTTTGAGTCCCCATGTAGCTCCGGATAATCATATGCTTGGCGTAATGTTACCATATACACCGATGCATGAGGTACTATTACCATCAGATGCGGCATGGGTCATGACAAGCGGTAATCGAAGTGGTGATCCAGTTTTATATGATGATGATCAAGCCTTTGAAGAGTTAGAATCGGTTGCCGATTATTTCTTGGTGCACAATCGTCAAATTTATGCACCTCTCGATGACTCTGTTGTGACGGTCATCCATAATAAACCTCGATTGATTCGTCGTAGTCGTGGTTATGTACCAGAACCCATTCATTGTGAACTTTCAGGGCAAACTCCGATACTAGCTATGGGTAGTGATCTGAAAAATGCATTTGCTATGAATAAAGGCTCAGAAGTCCTTGTAGGTCCACATATTGGTGATCTACAAAATGCATCTACTCATGCAACTTTGGAGTGGACTATTGACCGATATGAGGAATTGTTTTCTATACAACCAGAGAAAATTATTGTAGACAGTCATCCTCAATTTTTCTCGTCCCACTTAGGAGAGCGCATTGGTAAAAGCTTACAGATTCCTCTTATGTCCGTTCAACATCATCACGCTCATATTGCATCAGTCATGGCAGAGCACAATCTTGAAGGTCCAGTGCTGGGGATTGCCATGGATGGTACTGGATATGGACCAGATGGAACGGTATGGGGTGGTGAATTTCTCCTTTGCAAGGGAGACCAATATCAACGCTTAGCTCATATCCATGAAGCGCCATTACCGGGGGGAGAGAAAGCTGTCTCTGAGCCATGGCGCCAAGCCTTATGGTATATCCGAAATTACTATGGTAAGGATATTCCACCTATCTACCAAGATTGGATGAAAGAATTGCCTAAAGGTTGGGACATATTAGATAAAGCATTACAATCTACGATGCCTATGGTTCAAGCAACGAGTTGTGGGCGTTTGTTTGATGCGGTAGGCTCTCTTTTGGGGCTTGGTATGGTCCACACCTATGATGCACAAATTGCTATAGCGTTAGAGGCTCTATGTGGTGATGAAAAAGGAATATTGCTTGATTATAACTATGATGGGCGAACTCTTGATTTTACACCTACCGTTCAATCCATTATGGATGGTGTAGTTAATGGCGAATCTAGAGCTTATCTTGCTACATCCTTCCATAAAACCGTTGCTATCGCAATATGTGAAACCGCAGCGGATTTAATGGAGCGATATAATGTTAATGATGCGGCTATTTCTGGCGGTGTATTTCAAAATCGCAAATTAGTAGAGTTAATATATCGTGCTTGGCATGTAGGCAATTTGTATATGAATGAAGCGGTTCCTTCCAATGATGGTGGATTAGCATTTGGTCAACTATGGATTGGTAATCAGAAATAGTAATATATTCTTGTAGCTAGTATCACTTAATAATTACTATAATTGTGATACAATGATATTAGAAATATTTATATATGGTGAGTTTGCTTACATAAAAGTAAACACATAGAATTTGTTATTAATGAAATATATAAGGAGATAGTATGTGCTTAGCTGTACCAGCACAGTTAGTAGCTGTGAATGATGTTATTGGCACTGTTGAATTAACAGGTGCCACCCGTGACTGCAGCTTACTCCTCGTACCAGAAGCAAAGGTAGGGGACTGGTTGTTAGTCCATGCGGGTTTTGCTGTACAAATTGTTGATGAAGAAGAGGCACAAAAGACATTAGAGGCCTTTAGGGAGCTAGAAGAACTTGAAGAAGCTTACTTTGCAGGAAAAGCAGAACAGTGCTGATGCGTTGTTAAAACGCATCAATGCTCTTCATGAGCCTGGGGAAACCGTAAGGCTTATGGAGGTATGTGGTACACATACTGTATCGATTTTCCGTGAAGGTCTTCGACAATTATTGCCAAGTGGCATTGAACTTGTAAGTGGACCAGGATGTCCTGTATGTGTAACAGATCAAACGTATATGGATAAGGCGTTAGCCTATGCTGAACGGGATGATGTTATTATTGCTACCTTTGGGGATATGTTAAAGGTTCCTGGTAGCTATAGCAGTCTTAGTGAGGCTCAAACAAAGGGCGCCCATATTCATGTCATTTATACCCCTTTAGAGGTGGTAGAACTTAGTAAAAAATATCCAGATAAGAAAATAGTATTTCTGGCTATAGGATTTGAAACGACTATTGCCGTAATTTGTGCAACAGTAAAAGCAGTTCACGCAGCAGGCCTGAAAAACGTTTTCTTCCTTGTATCTCATAAATTAGTGCCCCCTGCATTACGAGCTTTACTGGATAAACAAGAAGGGCATATCGACGGATTTATTTTGCCAGGTCATGTAAGCGTTATTATTGGTGAAGAACCATATCAATTCTTACCTGAAGAATATCACATACCGTCTTGTATTGCTGGCTTTGATGGACTTGAAATTTTATCTGCTATAGCAAATATTTTAGAGCAACGTAAAACCGGTAATTTTGTTGTGGGTAATACCTATCATTCTGTAGTTATGCAGCAGGGCAATCCGGTCGCGCAAGCGATGATCAAAGAAGTATATGATGTATGTGATGATGCGTGGCGCGGTATCGGTGTCATTCCAAACTCTGGCTTAAGATTAAAGGATGCATATGCAGCCTATGATGTGGAACGTGCATTACCTATCCAGCTTGAAAAGCCTTCTCTTGATCCAAAGGGATGCCAATGTGGTCGTGTATTGCAAGGGCTTATTAAGCCGAGTGAATGTCCATTATTTGGTAAAAGTTGTACTGCAGACCACCCTGTTGGTGCTTGCATGGTATCTGTAGAAGGTAGTTGTGCAGCATGGTATAAATACGGTTATTCCAGTGGTGGATCGACGTGGGAGGATTAATATGGAACGAGTTCGCTTAGTCCATGGGAATGGCGGTCGATTTAGTCATGAATTGACCGAGCGTTTTATTTTGAAATATTTTACAAATGATTTATTGGCTCCTTTACATGATGGTGCTCAATTTCCTGTTACAGCAGGGCGTATGGCGTTCTCTACAGATTCCTATGTAGTACAACCAACGTTTTTCCCGGGCGGAAATATTGGTAAATTAGCTGTATGTGGTACTGTGAATGATTTAGCTATGAATGGTGCTGTCCCACAATATTTAAGTTGTGGCCTTATTTTAGAAGAAGGCTTGGCCTTTGATGAGTTAGATGAAATACTTCATACTATGTCAGATATGGCTAAAGCTGCAAATGTACAAATTGTTACAGGGGACACTAAGGTTGTTAAAAAGGGCGAGGTAGATAAAATCTACATAAATACAGCGGGGATTGGCATGATCCCAGAGGGGATTGATATTGGTCCACATCGTGTGAAGCCTGGTATGGATATTGTCTTGTCTGGTGCCATAGGAGATCATTCTATTGCCGTTATGGGACAACGATTTGGATTGGATTTATCTGATGCATTAAAAACTGACTGTGCTCCTTTAAATAACATGGTTCATGCTGTACTTGATAAAGTAGGTCCTCAAGTAGCTCTATTGCGAGATCCTACACGAGGTGGTTTAGGTACTGTGTTAAAAGAAATTGCAGATCAAAGCCAAGTGGGGATTAAGGTAGAAGAAGCGGCTATACCAATTCACGCCGAAGTACAATCTGTTTGTGATATTTTAGGGTATGATCCGTTATATTTAGCAAATGAAGGAAAGGTTGTACTCGTGGTAGATCCATCCGTTACAGATGAAGTTCTATCTATTCTTCACAGCTTTGAAGAAGGTAAAGAAGCGGTACTAATTGGCAAAACATTAGATAAGAATATTGGTAAGGTTGGTTTGCAAACTGCTATTGGTGGTGTTCGCTTAATCGACTTGTTAGGTGAAGATCAAGTTCCTCGTATCTGCTAATTATATAATTGAGTTTCTTTAAGTCTTAAAGATATGTAAAGGTAAGAACTATTTTGTGCCTATAGAGTATGAGTTAGACTTGATATTGACACTAATTCTTTATGATGGTAGCATTAAATTAAGTTGTGTAAAATTCATTGATTGTTCATCGGACTTTTATACAATGCTAGTATCTTTATGTGTAAGTTCTTATACTTTCACTAGAATCTATGTATAGAATTTGTTAAAATATAAGTATCTATAGGAGGCTTATTATGAAAAAGAAGATTATTACAGCTGTTCTAGGGATTTGTTTAACTACAACTGCATTTGGCGGTATCTTGACTACTCAAGCTGGTGGCCTTAGCAGTATTCTTGGCGGTGCAGCTAAAATTGGTGGTATCGGTATTGTTATTAATAAATTCGGTCCACAAATTGACTCTTTCTTGAATAAATTATTGAAACAAAATAACTTAAGCACAGAATATACAACTAAAGTTGTACCTATCATCAGTATCGGTACAAAAGGTTATATCGGTGCTGCTCAAGTTACTGGTCCTGCATCTAGCATTGAACAAGTTAAAGCCGTTGCCCAAGTAGAAGGTAGCTTTAACGGCATGGTTCGTGTTAAAGGTTTAGTACCTGTTGATAGCACAAACCCAGTTGGTGCATCTCGTGTTCAAGGCGTAGGTGTATCTGCGATTATCGATTTGAAAATTTAATGGCCACTGAGCATATAAAATAGTAGACTCAGGGAATAAGCACGGTCTTAGGCCCGTGCTTATTCTGTTGTATAACAGTTATACATTAGATACGTTGTGGAGGAATTTATGAAGAAGCAAGTACTTACACTTTTAATGGCATCCTTGATTTCAGGCACTGCATTTGCTGCTCCTGGCACAGTTACAGAGAAAACAAATGTTTTGGAAACTACTGTATATGGCGCAGTACAAGATGGTGCTGTAGTGGACCGCATTAATCAACTTGATGAAACCGTGTATGGTACTGGTTTCAATGGCAATTCTGCTACATTGAGCAAACGTGTTGATTCCCTCTATAACTCCGTAGAAGGTAGTGGCACAAACATTTCTTTGCGCGAAGAAATGGACGCACTTGAATATACATATCAAAATAGCATTAATGCAGGTTCTCTTGTAGATCGCGTAGAAAAGATGGAACGTAGCGTTAATGGTCGTATTGGTAGTGGCTCTTTACAAAAACGTATCATTTCTTTGAAAACAAAAGTATATGGTAGCAATGTAACGCTTACTAACCAAGTTGGTACATTAGCTGGTAACCAAGTCTTCAAAGTTACCTTGAATGACGCTGTTTCTTCTAAAACTAGCCATGAAGGCGACACTGTTGCTTTCACAGTAGCTGAAAATGTAATGGATGGCAATGTGTTATTGGTACCTGCAGGTACAGTAGGATCTGGTACAATTACATCCTTGAAAAAGGCTCGTTCCTTTGGTCGTAATGGTGTATTAGACATCACATTTGACACAATCCCTGCTATTGATGGTACTGAATTTACTGCAGTACAAGGTAAAGAAGCTAAGGATAAAACTCGCAGTGAAGTTAAAGCAGCTGGTGCATCCGTAGCTGGTGCTGTTTTACTTGGACCAGTAGGCTTAGTAGGTGGTGCCTTTGTTAAGGGTAAAAATATTGAATACCCTGCTGGTGCAACTATTTATGTACAACCTCAAGATTCTGTTACAATTCAAGGTCTTGTAATTGGTGGTGATGGTTTGGCTCACAGTGATGATGAATTGGCTGAAGCAGTAACTGTACCTAATACGGCCGATGAATCTGAAGAGACTGTAGATACTAATGAAGCAGCTGTTGATGAAAATGAAACAACAACAGAGGAACCAGCAGCAGTAGAAGAACAAGAAGAACCGGTAGAAAATGTTTCTCAACCTATCGTAGTTGTAAAGCGTAATCAATAATTAACAAATTCTTAAAGCAAGAGGAGTTCTAGTAACCATGAGGAAACGTAAAGTACAATGGCTGGCAGCGGCTTGTGTTTTTTGTTTAGCACAACCAGTATGGGCCGCTACGGAGTCAACCACGGTATATCAAGATCAATTGGATAGCGTTGATCAATCCTATCTTGGAGAAATCTCTAAAGCATCTACACCTGAAAATAGTAATATCCGTGTTGTGCGTCGTGGTGAAAAGGCAAAGTCTGATCAACCTACAGAACAATTGCCGACTCGTATTGATGCAGATAAAATGTCCTATACTGGGTCCACTGGTGATGTATATGCACAAGGTGATGTAGTAGTGACTCAAGGTAATCAAACCTTGATGGCACCACGTATAGAAGGTAATACAAAAACTACAGAATACCGTACTGTTGGTGGGTATCGCTTTTTGGAAAATGGCGGTAAAACAAAGGATATTACAGGTCAAAATATGACATATCGGACTAGTGACCGTCATTTTACAGCTGACCAAGCGTTTGGTTGGAATGATCCTTACTATGTGAAGGGGCAAAATGCTACATTTGATGGTGAAACTGGTCATATGGATAAAGGCATGGTTACCACAAAACATGCGATGGCCTTTAAACATACACCAGATTATCGTGTAGAAGGTCAAGATATCAAGGTGTATCCTGGCGATAAAGTCATTATTAAAAAACCGTCTTTCTACATTAAAAACTTTAAGGTTTTATCTTTACCTTCTTATACAGCGTCCTTGCGCCATGATAAAGAAGGAAAATTCAGTATATTCTCATTAGTTCCAAAGCCTACATATAGTAGTGATGATGGACTTGGCTTGCATGGTAGTACTGATTATCCAATTGGTAAGCATGGTGAAGCTTATATCGATTATCGCTGGTATTCAAAATCAGGCTTTAAACCAAAAGTTGGTTATAGACATTACTTGCCTTGGGCTACTGCGTCAATTGGGTACAGTAAAGAATCTAATGAATATAATGATGAAACGGTATGGGTTGAAAAGATTGGTGAGGCCCGTTTAGATACTCATACGTATCATGTGGGTAAATCACCAGTAACTGTACGCGGTGGCGTTAATGCCGGTTATTGGAAAGAAGGTTCTGTAAAAGGTTCCCATAAGGAATACTATACAGAAATATCTCATGATCCAATTAAGCTTGGTAAAAATGCTGATTTACGCTTCTTGGGCGGTTACCAACGCGACTACTATGGTTACGATGGCACGATTCGTAGCATGCCTTACTGGGGCGCTAGATTCCGCTCTAAAGTGGGAAATCGTGCTAATGTATGGGTTAGCTATAATCAACGTAATATTTCTTATAATAACTCTCCATATCGATTTGATACTACAGAGCTTCCTAAAGAGCTCATCTATGGCGGTAACTATAAATTGACTCGCTTAGATGATGTGTCTGTAAGTGTTAAAACAAATATGATGAGTGGTCAGATAGACTCTGTATATTATACATGGCATCGTGATTTACATTCCTTTGACTTGTACTTAACTTATAAGGATGCACATAGAAGCAATAATGATCAATGGAAAATCAAATTTGTTGGCAAAGACTTTTAATTAGGAGATAACTATGCAACGTATTAGAAAAGCCGTTATTCCAGCAGCTGGCTTTGGTACACGCTTCTTACCAGCTACTAAAGCACAACCAAAGGAAATGCTTCCTATCGTGGATACACCTGCTATCCAATATATTGTAAAAGAAGCATTAGATTCTGGTATTGAAGAGATCCTAATCATTACAGGTCGTAATAAACGCGCTATTGAAGATCATTTTGATAGCAGTGTGGAACTAG
The DNA here is from genome assembly GCF_051549505.1 of Veillonella sp. ZSJB6. Classification (NCBI taxonomy): domain Bacteria; kingdom Bacillati; phylum Bacillota; class Negativicutes; order Veillonellales; family Veillonellaceae; genus Veillonella; species Veillonella sp. ZSJB6. The sequence goes on from NZ_JBPUGE010000004.1 coordinate 57,773, forward strand.
AATTGCTTTTACAAAGCCAAGGTAAAAATAAACAATTGGCTATGATTAAAGACTTAGCAGATATTAAAGTTCACTTTATTCGTCAAAAAGCTCCTCGTGGTCTTGGCGATGCTGTACTATGTGCAAAAGCCTTTATTGGTGATGAACCATTTGCTGTGTTGCTTGGTGATGATATTGTATATAATCCTGAAAATCCATGCCTTAAACAGTTAATTGAGTGTTACGATGAACATCCTGGTATTATCTTAGGGGCTCAATTTGTACCTGAGGATAAAGTTAGCTCTTATGGCATTGTATCCGGTGAAGCATTAGCGGATAATTTATATCGCGTTCATAATTTGGTGGAAAAACCAAAAAAAGAAGATGCACCATCTAGACTTGCAGTATTAGGTCGTTATATTTTAACGCCAGATATTTTCAATATTTTGGAAAATACAAAGCCAGGCGTAGGTAATGAAGTTCAATTGACTGATGCTCTAGCTGCATCCAAAACTGATACGTATGCTTTAGCGTATGAAGGTATTCGTTATGATACAGGCGATAAATTAGGTTATTTGAAAGCTACTGTTGAGTATGCCCTTCGTAATGAAGAGTTAGGTGAAAATTTCAAAGCTTATTTGAAAGAACTAGATCTTAAATAGTAAATCTATATATTAAAAGAGCCTGTGGATGTTACCATAGGTTCTTTTAATTGGTAGCGATATTTTTGCATTATTGTCAACAAATCGGATGTGATTTTGTTGACTAATAAAATAATGTTGATTATAATCAATTTATTGAATAAATAAAGGACTGTGATTATATGAGATCGCTCTTTACAACATTGTGTAATAATGATTTTGGATTACCAGGGCATTGTGTTATTAAGCATATGCATTATGATGCTTCGGGTAGTGATCAATCTATCTGTGGTATTTTATATCAAGTTGCTAAAACTACTACAATTGGTATTCTAGACAAATCAGGTTTTTTAATAGTTGATTTACGACCGGTACCGAGAAAATTTCGTATTCGTTCAATAATTCATGAAGAAGAGAATGATCGGACGATATCTTTCTCTAAGGAGGATATCATACGATTTGTAAATGATATTAACGATACCAATGAAATTCATCGTGAATCGCCCTATGTAGTGCCTGGTTGTATGATTTTAGAAAATTTATGGAATTATTGGAATATTAGTAAATCTGCACAGCAGATGGCTATTTATTTTCATGCACCCGTTATTGCAGATGATCAGGTAACTTTGGTGGAAAACTCTGAAGATGCTCATGTAGAAGGTTATGTAGGTGACACATTGGCATTTTCTGCTACGTTTTTTGGTGAAAATGAAGATTTAACATCTTTAAAACAAAGATGTATTAGTTAGAGGTAATTATGGAAGCAAGACGTTTAACAAAAATGGCTTTATTAACAGCCTTATTATGTATTTCAGCATATATTTCGTTCCCATTGCCATTTAGTCCGGCTATGGTAACTGCATTGACTTTGGTGGCTACATTAACAGGTCTATTATTGCAACCAAAGGATGCATTTATTGTATTTATCATTTACGTTTTACTTGGTGCTGTAGGTTTACCAGTATTCGTTGGTGGCACAGCAGGTCTTGGCAAATTATTAGGACCAACAGGGGGCTTTATCTTCTCTTGGCCAATAGCTTATACATTATTAAGCGTATTCAAAGGTTCTAAGAAGAGCTTCTTCTCTTATGCATGGCGTTCTCTTGTAATTACTATTCCTGTAGTATATCTATTTGGCGTTGCAGGCTTTATGATTGTAACAAAAACTGAACTTTGGGCGGCATTGCCTGTAGTAATGTTCCCATTCATTCCTGGGGATATTGTAAAATGTCTCGTTGCTTCTTGGTTAGCAACTAAAATTAAAATTTAGAATGTAATAATGAAAAGAGGCATTCCTTGGGATGCCTCTTTTCTGCATTTTCTTATAGGAGCTAATATGTCAGTATATATTCATGGTGGGCTTAGAATCCCTATAGGCGTATTACATGGACAATATAGAAATATGAGACCTGAAATGTTAGGAGCTCAACTCATTAATGAATTAATCAATCGTTATGATATTTCACAAGTGGATGGGATCTTTTGTGGTAATGCAGTTGGTACAGGTGGGAATATTGGTCGCCTTATGGGGCTCATGACTAATTTACCGAATTCTGTTCCTGGGATTACCGTAGATATGCAATGTGCATCAGCCTTGATGAGTATTGAGATGGCCTATACACATATTGCATCAGGTGTTATGGATTCGGCTATTGCTGGTGGTATTGAAAGTTCTTCATTACAGCCCGATAGGATGTATGCAGCTGGTGATAATCGTGAAGGCCTATATAAGGTTGCTCAGTTTAGCCCTAACGATTGTTCTCCTCTAGCTATGTTAGAAGGGGCAGAGAGGACGATTCAAAAGCATAATGTACTCAAGGAAGATTTATATCCATACATTATTGGCAGTCACCAACGGGCCATTGAGGCCTTAGATAATCCATATTTGCAATCTTATATTATGCCTATTACCATCGATGGAAAAGCATGTGTAGATGAATGTATTCGCCCTAAGATGAATGAGAAACTATTATCACGTATGAAGCCTTTATTAGGACCTAATTCCATTACAAATGCAGGCAATGCTTGTTTAACTCATGATGGCGCGGCTTTTGTATACGTATCTCATGAAAAAGGGCCCTTTAGAATTCATAGTATTATGCCTTGGGCGGGAAATCCTCAGTTTAGTCCAGAAGGAGCTTTAGAAAGCACAGAAGCGATTTTAAAACGCACTGGTCTAACGATGGATGATATTGATGTAGTAGAGTGGAACGAAGCCTTTGCTATCATTGATGTTCTCTTCAATAAGGCCTATCCTAAGCATTTAGAAAAATATAATAAATTGGGTGGTGCCTTAGCGTATGGACATCCTTATGGCTGTTCTGGTGCTATATTAGCTCTTCATTGTATGGCTGCTTTAGAATCTTGTAATGGTCGCTATGGTTTATGTGCTATTGCCGGTGCAGGCGGTACAGGAACTGCTTTGATTATGGAACGAATGTAAAATGACAATTATTGAACGGTTACGACAATATAAAGACTTAAAGCCTCATAAGGTTGCTCTTATTGTAGATGATACACAGTATACATATGGTGAATTGTATGATGCTATTCTTTCAATAGATCTTGATGATACTAGTGGTATCGTACATCTTACTCAAGTTAAAGAAACATTAAAAAATAAAGTTCTTTTAATTCAGAGTCAATCCTTTTTAGAACAACTTGTACAATGGTTAGGTGCATTGTATAGATGTTACATTCCTATGGTATGCCATAATGAAATGGATAGTGAGTATATAGACGAATTAGCTCATATTATAGCTGATGAAGGCGTGTTACCATTAACTGATTTTGGTGTGCTTACATCGGGCACTACGGGGCGTCCTAAGCCCTTGTGGCGAAAGGAAGAATCTTGGCGAGAGTTTTTTGATATTCAAAATAATATCTTTCATATCAACGAAGATACAAAAATCTTTTTGCAAGGCAGCTTTAGTTTTACTGGTGTTAGTAATATGGTTGTTGCTGTCTTATGGGCAGGAGGAACCATTGTTACTACCAGTTCCTTGCGTCCTACTCGATGGATTGAGCTGCTTGAAAGATATGAAGTAGATCATATCTATGCTCTTCCTACAAAACTTAGATTGCTCGTAAGGCATTGTAAATGTAAATTATCTGCGATTAACTATATTATTGCTGGCTCACAAGTGCTTGATCGTCATTTGATGGAGCAGTTGCAACAGCTATGTCCTAATATGGAGTTTATTCTGTATTATGGTGCTTCTGAGCTTAACTATATAACCTATTGCACAGGTAAAGAGTGGCTAGACCGAGAAGGCACTGTGGGCAGGCCATTCCCAACAGTCCGAATTAAAGCAGATGATGGGGTTATATATGTAACTACAAAATATCATATTGAAGGCATTTCTGATACATATACCGTTAATGATTGTGGTTATATAGATACAGAGGGGTATCTTATGTTTACTGGGCGACAAGGAGATGTGGTAAACAAGGGGGGCTATAAAATATCTATTCCCTCCATGGAAACTTATTTGCAATCTATAGATGGTGTCTCAGAAGTAGCTATTATCGATATCATAGATGATGTAAAAGGGGAAGATTTTGTAGCGTATATGGTGTTGGAGGATAATGTTCTAGTAGCTGATGTTATGGAAACAATTCGGCATCATAGACCTTCCATAGAATGGCCAAAATCTATTTACCCTATTCCTATGTTACCTCTTACAGAATGCTCAAAAGTTGATAAACGAAAGCTAAAAGAGTGGTATAATAAAGGGTAATCGTTTTTACTGTTATAAGGAGGCATCATGCAGATTAATAAGGCGGCGCTAGAGATTTTCGATTTTACGTCTTCTTTAGCTGTATACTCTGAACATGAATTAAAGGTTGGCGATCAAGCTATTCATGATTATATTTCAAATCATGTAGTTAAGGCGTTCAAAGACCCCGGTGCTAGAACAGGTACCTTGCATGATGCAAGTCCATTTGGTAAACAATTAGTCGATTATAAAAATGGAGACCTCAAGTTTATAGAGTTATCTAAGAATTTAGGTGAAAGCTTGTTTACCTATATGAAACAAGCGACGGACTCCGTTGTTATCGATACGATTATTTGTGAAGCTGTTACGGATGCATCTTATATCTGCATTCTTCTGTGCCAAGCTCATGATGCTTTTACTCATCAACTATTTAGTGAAGATGATGGCAGTTTAGCTACTGAACTTGTTTCTCATAAGGCTGTGTTGCCTATGCCTTCACAAAAGTTACGCGCCTTTGCATCGATTAATTTGCATGATTTTAGCGTTCGAATTTTTGAACCAAAAGGTGAATTTGATGGTGAAGTATCCTATATCTTAGCAGATAAGGTATTGCAATTAGGCACTAACCAATCTTCTAGAGATACGGTGAAAAAGGTGAAAGCTATCGTAGATAAGGTGGCTCAAGCCCATGAGTCAGATGGTGTCGTTGAATTGACGATTGCAAAGTCTATGATTGCGAAAAATGCAGAAGTATCTGATACAGTAGATCCTGTTCGCATTGTGGAAGAGGTATTTAAAGCCAATCCTGTTCAACAAGAGGCGGCTAAGAAAGAATTAGCTGATGCGGATATGATGAGGCCTCTACCTGTTAATCGAGAGTTTGCTACGAAGGTTGGCGAACATCATAAGATTAAAACCGATACGGGCATTGAAATTTCTTTTCCTGTAGAGTATATGAAAAATCGCGAGTTCATTGAAATCAAAACTAATGATGATGGAACCTTGCGTATTGAACTAAAAAATATTAATAAAATCGTAAATAAATAGTAATGAAAAATATATTTATCGATAGAAATATATTATGGTATGATTAAATTTATTTGTTATGCTAGTATATGGAGGTTATAGTGGGTAAAGAGAAACATAAGAAAACAAATGCATTACGTATTTTAGATACTCATAAGATACCTTATAGTATTAGCGAATATGAGTGGTCTGAAGAGCGTGCTGCAGGCCTTCATGTAGTAGAAGCTTTAGGACTCGATGAAAAACAAGTCTTTAAAACACTTGTTGGTAAGGGCGATAAAACAGGGTTTGTAGTATTCTGTATTCCAGTGGCTGAAGAGCTAGATATGAAACAAGCGGCTCGTGTCAGTCATAATAAGTCTGTAGAATTGATTCATGTTAAGGACTTACTAGGTATTACCGGATACTTACGGGGCGGATGTTCTCCAGTGGGGATGAAAAAATCATTTCCTACCTATTTTGATGCCACAATGGAGCCTCAAGAGTTTGTATATGTAAGCGCTGGTCTACGAGGCATGCAGATGAAGGTAAATCCAAAGAACTTGGCCTCTGTTGTAAATGCTGAATTTGTATCACTTACAATGGATCATTAAGAGGTACGTATGGCAAAGAAGTTTTATGCAGTTCGTCAAGGCCGTGTACCAGGAGTTTATACTACATGGGCAGATTGTGAGAAACAGGTAAAGGGTTTTGGCGGTGCTATCTACAAATCTTTCCCTACAGAAGCAGAAGCACGTGCCTTTGTAGATGATTCAGGATTATCCTTGAGTGATTTCATGAGTGCTAAACGGAGCGAACCTAAATCGCCACAAGCAGTTAAGTCTAAATCTATGAATTCTAGACCTATAGGATTTAGTTCTAAAGTTCAAAATAAGGTATCTCCAGATGTGGTGAAACCAGATTTTACTAAGGCCGACCATATTATTGCTTATATTGATGGTAGTTATAATAAAGGCACCAATACAGTTGGCGCTGGTGGCGTTATCTTCTTGAATGGGTCTAAGGAGACTTTTTCATTTCCTTCGAATGATGAACGATATACATCATTTTGGAATGTAGCTGGTGAGCTACTAGCTGCTATGTATGTTATGAAATATGCCATTGACCGTGGTATTCCAGAATGTTCCCTATATTATGATTATATGGGAATAGAAATGTGGGCTACTAAACGATGGAAACGCAATAATGCACTGACTCAACATTATGCTGCGTTTTATGACTCTATAAAAGACCGTGTGCGCGTACACTTTCACAAGGTAGCTGCTCATACGGGTGATACATATAATGAAATGGCTGATGTACTAGCCAAACAAGGCGCGGGAATTTAACTTTCTCAGAAAGGAGGGTGTTATGAATATATGTGTTACAGGTGGAGCCGGTTTTATTGGTTCCCATCTCGTTGATCGATTAATTGAATTGGGGCACAATGTGCTCGTTATAGATAATTTATCTACAGGTATGCGTTCTTTTGTACATGATTCTGCTCAATTTATTGAGATGGATGTACGAGATCCAAAATTATTATCTGTTTTTGAAGAGTTTAAGCCCTCTATTGTATTTCATGAGGCTGCTCAAACTATGGTTCAATCCTCTATGGAGAATCCAAGTTATGACTGTGATGTTAATTTGTTAGGGCTTATTAATGTACTTGATGCCTGTCGTAAGGTGAAAGTTGAACAATTCTTAATGCCTTCTTCGGCTGCTGTGTATGGGGACTTAGCAGTATTACCATTGACAGAAGAACTAAGTGGTATGCCATCATCCTTCTATGGTTTGACTAAGCTTACTGCAGAAGGGTATTTACGTATCTATCGTGAAGCTTTCGGGTTAAATACAGTATGCTTTAGATATGCCAATGTATATGGTCCACGTCAAGGTGATGGTGGTGAAGGTGGCGTTATTAGTATTTTCAATCGTTTAATCGTTGAAGGTAAGCCTTTAACCGTATATGGTGATGGGGAACAAACAAGAGACTTCATTTATGTAGAAGATGTGGTAGAAGCTAATATTAAGGCTATGGGCAATACTAGCTGTACAGGTATTTATAACGTGTCTACTAATACGGGAACATCTGTTAATGAGTTAATTACACGATTCAGATCTATTAGTGGTGCTGATTTTATGGTTCATTATGAAGACGAACGCATAGGGGATATCAAACATTCACGTTTAAGTAATGCAAAGGCAGAACGTGATTTTGGATTTGTAGCTTCAACAACATTAGATGAAGGCTTACAAAAAACATTAGAATATTTTAAAGCTCATCATAAGTAAGGTATATAAGGTTTGGGGACATGAGTGATACACAATTCTGGGTTACTGTAGGGCTATGGAATCTAATTGTATTTAGCATGTATGGATATGATAAGCTATGTGCTATTAAGGGGTATAATCGGATTTCAGAGTTCACATTATTATTTTTAGCATTTGCCTTTGGCGGCCTTGGTGCGCTATTGGGCATGGTTATTTGGCGTCATAAGACTTTAAAGCTTAAGTTTAAACTAGCTATCCCTATTGCATTGTTATGGTCTGTTTATGCAGTGGGGTTTGGTTATGGTTTGTGGGTGAATTGATTGCATAAACTAATATTTTATTCATTGTTTTATGGTATAATGAGTAGAATATTGTACATAAAATGTCAGTGAAGGAGATATTTGATGTTGCGATTACAATCGGGGTTCGAGTTAGATTACGCTAACATATATAATGAAAGTTGCATACAAGAACGAGACGTAAAAAACTTTGAGCGTGCTATACAAAATGTTTGGCGCCATACCAATATTTTACGCTCTACAGGCTTTGAAGAAGGCCATGTTTCCAAGGACGGCTTGCCTGAACCGGTATTGTTTTACCAACTTCCTTATATTTCTGAAGATGGTATTAATACACCTGCAATGCTAAAACGTCTTTATGAATTGAGGGACTATGCTCGCCATAATATTGATACAGTTGTATCTGTAGGTATTGGTGGTTCTTATTTGGGTAGTAAGGTTATTTTTGATGTTCAATGTGGTGCATTTTGGAATAATCTTAGTACGGAAGAACGCAACGGATATCCACGGATGTATTTTGCTGGATTTAACGTAGATGGTGATTATTTATCAGGCCTTATTCGTACCTTAGAGTATCAAGCTCAGAAAAAAGGACCCGACTATAAGGTGATGCTCGTTATCACCTCTAAGTCTGGCTCTACTATCGAACCAATGGCTAATTTCATGATTTTGGAAAAAGCATTGCAAGATCGGAATATAAATTATGAAGTAGTAGCTGTTACCGATACGTCTGATGATGAACATCCTACAGTTCTACGTTCTATGGCACTAGAAAATCATTGGAAAACCTATAGTATTCCCTATGGTGTTGGCGGTCGTTTCTCTGTGTTTACAGAGGTTGGCTTTGTAACGGCGGCTCTTGTGGGCTTTGATATTGAGGGGTTCTTAGCTGGTGCAGCTTCAATGGATGCTGCTTGCCAAGAAGAGGATATTTTCAAAAATCCTGCTTTATTAAGTGCATTGCTAAAATATATTGCGTCCGAACGTTATGGTCGTATTATTGAGGTGTTTATGCCTTATGGGGAAGCCCTTCATTCCTTATCTGATTGGTATGTACAGCTATTGTCCGAATCGTTAGGTAAGATGAGTAATACATGCTTACCTTATGGTCGTACACCAGTTGCGGCAGTAGGAACTATGGATATGCATGCTCAAGTACAAGAGCATCAAGAAGGTCGCCTTAATAAGGTCGTTCAATTTATTAAGGTTAAAGAGTGGCAACATAATCTTGTAGTGCCTAATACACATAGTCAATATGAACGATTGCAAGCACTTGGTAATGTAGGCATTTGTGATATTCTCAATATTGCATTAGATGCTAATAGAGAGGCTTTATCTAGTGACAATCGCTTTAATATGACGATAACTGTACCAACATTAAATGCATTCCATTTAGGGGAAATCATGTTTATGCATTGTTGGGCTGTTTACTTTGAATCTATTTTTGCTGGTGTAGACGCTTTCGATCAACCAGGTGTTGAAGTTTATAAACGTCTCATCGGTCCAAAATTGGCTCATGTAAAGGATGGAGAGAATTCATAAGGGGGAACTATGAATATTTTAGTAACAGGTGGGGCTGGTTATATTGGGAGTCACACAGTACGTGCCTTACAACAATCGGGTTATACACCTATTATTGTAGATAATCTATCGCGCGGTCATGTAGAATCAATTCCTGAAGGGGTACAGTTCTACAATATGGATATAGCAGATCCAAAATTAGTAGATATTATGAAAGGTCATAATATCATTGGTGTTATGCATTTTGCGGCTCATTCACAGGTCGGTGAATCTATGGTGAATCCAGCTATTTATTATGAAAATAATGTAGTTGGCTCATATCATCTTATTGAGTCTGCTCGTAATGCTGGTGTAAAACATTTTGTATTTTCCAGTACAGCTGCTGTTTATGGGGAACCAGAGATAGTGCCAATTCGTGAAGATGCGCCATTGCATCCAACTAATGTATATGGTCGTACTAAACTGATGATTGAAGAAATGCTATCTGATTATAGTGCTATTTATGGTTCTACGTATGTTGCATTGCGTTATTTTAATGCGGCTGGCGCAGATCCGTCTGGTACGATTGGGGAAGATCATCATCCGGAAACACATTTGATTCCGCTTGTGCTAGATGCAGCTCGTGGTAAAAGAGAGCACATAACTGTTTTTGGTACTGATTATAATACAGCTGATGGTACATGTGTACGCGATTATATTCATGTTAATGATTTGGCTACAGCTCATGTGTTAGCAATGGATTATTTGCGTAACGGTGGTGAATCTCAAGTGTTTAATCTTGGTAGTGGCAATGGCTTCTCCGTTAAGGAAATTATTGAAACTGCTAAAGAGGTAACTGGTATCGATATTCCTGTTCAATATGGTGATCGTCGTGCTGGCGATCCAGGTACATTGATTGCTTCCTCTGAAAAAATTAAAGAATTACTTGGTTGGGATCCTAAATTCAGTAATATAGCCGATGTTATCAAAGATGCTTGGAAATGGCATACATCTCATCCTGATGGTTTTAAAAGCAAATAAAACAAGAACAAATCCTTTTGATTTGTCAATATAATGAATGACTCTATTAGTCACCTAGGTGACTGGTAGAGTCATTTTTTTGTAGGAATTTAAAAGGACCTCCTAGAATATGTCAGCAGGAGGTGGAATATGAACTTACAAGATTATATACAACGCATTAAATTATGGATTGATAAACAGTATTTTATTATTCGTCACTATAAAATTATTATTTCTGTTTTTCTTGTAATTATAGTTGGCATATTAATCGTTGGTGTTTTATATCCTCACGAAGAAGAACGTGTTCATATACAACCTGAGCATGTTAATGGTGGGGAAAATAATCAGACCCGATTAAGTTCAAAAGAATCATCAGAAGGAATATCACATAATAGACAGAAACATCATAACAGTGATGCTAAAGAAACGAGAAAAGATGACAATCTAAAAACTAAAAGTGAGGGCCGTTTGTTATATGATGTGAGCAGCGTGGAACGCGGTCATCCTTGGAGAGAGGTTTTTAAAGATTTACCAGATAATGATGTACATGGTAGACATGAAGATACTAAGGATGTAGATGAAGTGGCTGATAGCATTAATGATATGCAAGGGTTTAATAATAGTAAGTACTCAGGCAGGGATACATATAAAGGACGGACTAATAGGTATAAAACCAGGAGAACACAGAATAAGAATAAACACACAGGGGATAAAACCATTAGTGATAGCAGTGATGATTTTACTAATAATCAAATTAATTCAAAGTCTCATAGTAGGTTAAATTCTTCGAGTATGGAACAGCCTGTTGAACTTGTTGGTATTGTTGAGGGCAATGAGATTATTGCTATTTTACGAAAAGGTACAGAGGAGCAAATGGTTACTGTTGGGATGGTTTGGCATGGCGTTACTGTCTCTAATATAAGTGCAAGTGGTGTAGAAATCGTTGAAGGAGGTTCATCACGGTGGTTAAAAATCAATTAGGTAAGGATTGCTTACGTAGTAAAGTGACCATAGTAAGAAAAAAACTATTCAAAGCTAGCATACTACTAAAAATAATTATAATAGTGGTTATGTTTCTATATGCATCATTAGGGGAATCTTCTATAGTATTAGCGAGTAATACAGGGCCAGCAGTAACTACTAATCTAGAAAGCGATAGGGACTCACTAGATAGAGAAATTAGTAATGGTAAATCAAATAATAATAATGACATAGAAAAGGATAACGTAATTAATGAAAAGGGCGAGCTGAGAAAATCAAAAGGATCAATTACGATATCCGTTCGTAATGCTTCTCTAAAAGAAACAGTATTAGGGATTTGTCGGAGTTATCGTATATCTGTTATGGGTGTAGAATCTTTAACAGGTAACATTACGGCTACTGTGCAAGGTGAAACACCAGAGGATCTTATAAAAGAATTAGGAAGGCTATATCATTTTTCCGTTTCAAAACAATATAATACGATTCTTATTGAGCCAGATGACAAAGCACTTGAAAATAGAGAATTATATGTTATAACACCGGAGCATTTGCCAGCAGAGTCTTTAAAAAATATAATGGGCACTGTTGTGAAACATGATAAAATGGCGGTACTTTCAGAACAAAATGAAGTGATTATGCATTTGACCAGTGGAGAGAAACGGCGTGTAGAAACACTGATTAAAGCTATAGATAAGGAGCCTAAGCAAGTACAATTAGAAGCGACAGTCATTGCTATGGAACAATCTTATGCAAAGGAGCAAGGCATTCGTTGGTCGTGGCTTAGCTTGACAGGACATGGTGAAGATAAAACTAATTCTTACGGGGCCGTTACCTTTGGTAAAACACCCGGTGGTGAAGCCTATAAATTTTTTGTGAAACCCGAGTTGAGTATTATGGAAAGTTCCGGTAAAGCCGCGCTAATTGCTAAGCCATCTATTATGGCCTTAAATGGTGAAACAGCACATATCTTGATCGGTGAACGTATCCCTGTTATAGAAGAGTCCGAAGTGAATGGCGAACGTAAGCGTTCTACACGTTATGAAGAGGTGGGGATTAAGTTAAACTACACGCCTATTATTACTGGGGATGGCGGTGTAGATGCAAAAATTCACGCTGAAGTAAGTACACCTATCATGGTATCCGAAATGAAAGCTTATAAAATTAGTACGCGGCAAGCACATACACGGGTGCGGTTACAACCTGGAGAGGTACTCGTTATAGGTGGACTTATGGATAATCGCGATCAACATCAAATTCAAAAAGTACCTATTTTAGGAGATATTCCTTTACTAGGTAAATTATTCCGACATAGTAGAAAAACAAAAGATTCTATAGAGATGCTAATATTAGTTCGGGCAATTGTGGTATAATAAAGGGTAATGATTAGGAGGTTATGAATGGAACGCATTCGAATGATAGGCCTTGGAAAATCATTTGGGGTGCGCCAAGTATTTTCCAATGTGTCTTTTGAGATAAAAGAAGGTGAGCGACTAGCCTTGGTAGGACCTAATGGGGCTGGGAAATCCACCTTGTTAAAATGCATATTAGGCTATGAAGAATTAGATGAAGGCAATGTAGTTAAGTCTCCTGTAGCCAGTATTGGTTACTTACAACAAGATGTAAATCTAGGAGATGATAGTTTAGCTACAGAAATTGAAAAAGCTTGGGCCGATGTCCATGTATTAGAGGAGCAACTAAAAGAACTTACCACGCGTTTGGAGTCTGAAGAAGCTAGTGAATCGGATCTGCAGCGATTGGATTATTTGCAAAATCGTTTAGAATGGCTAGGTGGCTATGATTATGAGCAAAAGACTAAACGTATCATTTATGGACTTGGTTTTACCGATGAGGATTTAGATAAGCCAGCTAGTGCTTTTTCTGGTGGTCAAAAGACTCGCATTAATTTAGCTAAAGCCTTGGTACGCCGTCCAGACTTTTTGTTCTTAGACGAGCCAACTAACCATTTAGATATGGACATGTTAGAGTGGCTAGAGGGTTATTTATCTGCCTATCCTGGCGGTATTCTCATCGTCAGCCATGACCGCTATTTTTTAGATCGTATTGTCACTGGTGTTGTAGAACTAGATAACCATAAGGCGACAATCTATCGTGGTAATTACAGCCGCTATATTCAACAACGGGATGAACGTTTGAAAGCAGATATGGTGGCCTATGAGAAACAACAGGAGTACATCAAGAAGACAGAGGCCTATATAGATAAATATCGTGCAGGTATAAAATCTAAAATGGCTCGTGGCCGGCAGTCTCAACTTAACCGTTTAGAACGACTTGATGCACCGGTAACCTCACATCATTTACAATTTTCTTTCCCTCCTGCAGCGATGAGTGCGGATAAGGTTCTTGTCCTAGATCATTTATCAGTAGGGTATGGTGAAAGTCCTATCATTGATGATATATCACTCGTAGTTCGACGAGGTGAATCAGTAGCTCTTATTGGTCCTAATGGGGCAGGTAAATCGACACTCGTAAAAACTATTGTAGGTGAATTATTTCCTGAGAATGGTCACGTAGATATCGGTAATCGCGTACAAGTGGGATATTTCTCGCAAGAGCATGAAGAACTACATGATTCTTGGCAGGTAGTAGAAGAGGTTATGAATCACTTTAACTACACTGAAGAGAAGGCCCGTAATGTATTAGGTTCATTCCTATTTAAAGGGGATGATGTATTTAAGCTTGTAGGTGACTTATCTGGTGGTGAGAGAGCTCGTTTAGCATTATTAAAATTATTCCTTCAAGGTGATAATTTTCTTATCTTAGACGAACCGACGAACCATTTAGATATTCCAACGCGCGAAATTGTGGAACAAGCCTTGCAACAATTTGAAGGTACATGTTTTATTATTTCCCATGACAGATATTTCTTAGATCAAGTTTCTACAAAAACCATTGTTTTAGATGATGGAAAAATTACTGAATATCTTGGTAATTACTCGTACTATAAAGAAAAGCTGAAAGAACAAGAAGATTTATTAGCATTAGCTAATGAACAGAACTCAGAGAGTGATAAAGTTGAAAATAAAGTTGTTTCAGTTATTGAACCAGTACTTTCAACATCAGAACCGACAGAGGAACCTCAGAAGAAACCGAATGCATATATGGTGGAAAAACAATTAGCTGAGGTAGAATCTGAAATTGCTCGTTTAGAAGCAACCATGAAGATGTATGAAGTGCAATTGGCTAATCCTGTAGTACAGCAAGATTTAGATGAAATGTCCAAAATTTCCATACAAATTGAATCTACACAAAGTGAGTTAGATGCATTGTATGAGAAATGGGAACGATTATCTGAATAACTTATAATAGTATATATTATTATAGAGTTATTTTAATTGACAAAAAATTGAAAACTCTAATAATATAGATATAGATTTAAAGTTTTATGTTTCAAAGGAAGGATGTAGCATGAATAAATCCATGTTAAAAAAAGCAGCCATTTTTGGTCTTGCTGGTGTAATGGCAGTTGCTGCTGGTTGTGGCAGTAATAAAGATGCAGGTAATGCAAATAGCAATGAAGCTAAAATTGCATTGTTAACAACAACAACTGGTGGTGCAGCAGCATATGGTGAGTCCATTAAAGCTGGTGCAGAATTGGCAGTAAGCGAAATCAACGCTGATGCAAATGCTGTAAAAATCAACTTATTAGTAGAAGATACTAAAGGTGATAAAAACGAAGCAATTAATGCAATGAATAAAGTAATTTCTAAGGATAAAGTTGTAGCTGTTATCGGCCCAATGTTATCTGGTGAAATGATGGCAGCTGGTCCTGTAGCAAACAAAAGCAAAATCGTAGCTCTTGGTACATCTACAACAGCTGAAGGTATTACAGATATCGGCGATTACATTTTCCGTAATGCTGTACCTGAATCCTTAGCAGTAGATACTGCAATTAAAGAAGCACATAAAACTTTAGGCTTCAAAACTGCAGCTATTATGTACTCCAACAACAATGACCAAATGGTATCTGTAAATAATACAGCTCGTAAAGCATTGGAATCTGAAGGCGTACAAATTGTTGATACTGAAACATTTGCAGATAAAGATACTGATTTCTCTGCACAATTAACTAAGATTCAACAAGCAAAACCTGATGTTATCGTAGTTGCTTCTCTTTACCAAGAAGGCGCATTAATCATGAAAAAAATGCGTGAAATGGGTATGAATCAACCTGTAATTGGTTCCAATGGCTTTAACAGCCCTGAATTCATTAAAATTGCAGGTGCTGCAGCTGATGGTGTTATCGTAGGTACACCTTGGTTCCCTAACAAAGACGATCAAAAGGTAAAAGACTTCCGTAAAGCTTACAAAGATAAATACGGTAAAGAACCAGACCAATTCGCAGCTCAAGCTTATGATGCAGTATACCTCTATGAAGCAGCTTTGAAAAAAGCAGGTTCTACTACAGATCGTGAAAAATTCCGCGAAGCTTTGAAAAATATTGCTGACTTCGTTGGTGTAACTGGTCAATTCAAGTTCAACGAAAAACGCGATCCTTCCATGGAAGTTCAAGTTTTACAAATTAAAAACGGTCAATTTGACGCATTAAAAAAATAAAAGTTGAGGTAATATAGTGTTTTTACAACAATTAGTTAACGGGTTAACCCTCGGTAGCTTATATGCTGTACTCGCTATTGGCTTAACACTTGTGTTTGGCGTTTTAAATATCATCAACATGGCACACGGAGGCATCTTTATGATAGGTGCCTTCGTTGGTCTTTTTATGGTAACTGTTTTTGACGTTAACATTTTTGTAGCCCTTATCGTAGCTATGGCTGTCGGTGCTATCCTCGGTTATCTTTTAGAATTTGTGGCGCTTCGTCCACTCCGCAAGAAAAAGGTGTCTCACTTGGCACCACTTATTAGTACCATTGGTGTTTCTATTTTCCTTGAAAGTTTGGCATTATTGCTTTGGGGCCCTCAAACAAGATCTTTCCCACCAGATTATATTGGTGGCCTAATCGACTTTGGAGCTTTCAAAATTTCCATGGTACAAATTATTGGCTTAGGCGTTTCTGTTGTGTTAATGTTAATTCTTAATGTAGTTATTAAGAAAACTAAAATTGGTAAGGCTATCCGCGCTGTATCCATGAGCACTGAAACGGCAGCTTTGTTGGGTATTAATCCAACCATGATTATATCTGTTACTGTTATGATTGCATCTGCCTTAGGTGCTGCTGCAGGCGTATTAGTAGGTTTGTCCTTTAATGCTATTGAGCCTACAATGGGCGTTATCATCGGCTTTAAAGGCCTTGCAGTGCTTATCTTAGGTGGCCTTGGTAATATTACAGGCGCTATGGTTGGCGGCTTCATTTTAGGCGTAGCAGAAATCTTCTCTGTTGCCTATGGCGCATCTACATTCCGTGATGCTGTGGCCTTTGGCCTCATCATCCTATTATTATTCTGGCGCCCACAAGGCTTGTTTGGTTCTAAAGATAAAGGGGGGAGACCATAATGGATTTATTGAACCCGTATTATCTACAGATCGTGATGTTCTTCATCATCAATGCCATCATGGGTATCTCTATTTACTTTACACTTGCAAGTGGTCAGCTTTCTTTAGGGGCTGCTGGCTTTATGAGCGTTGGTGCATACGTAGGCGCTATCCTTTCTTTGAAGGCTGATTTGCCTATCGTTGTAGGCATTATCATTGGTGGCCTAGTTGCCAGTCTTGTAGCCGTTATTATCGGTTTACCAACAACACGTCTTCGCGGTTTATATCTTGCCATTGCTACTCTTGGTTTTGGCGAGGTGGTGCGTGTTATTTTCTTGAACTTGGATATTACTAATGGTGCATTAGGCCTTTCTGGTATTCCATCCATTCCTCAAGAATTAACAAACTTAGCCTATGAACTTGATATCGATGGTTTGATGGGTATTGATGCTGTTGCATGGGGCAACTTAATGGCTATCATTATCCTATTGGCAATCTTAGTATTGATTATTGCCTTCTGTGTACGCATTAATAATAGCCGTGTTGGTCGTGCCTTTGCAGCGATTAAGGCTGATGATCATGCAGCAGAATTAATGGGGATTAACGTTGTATACTACAAGATGATGGCCTTTATCATTGGTGCTTTCATCGCTGGTATTGGCGGTGGTTTGTATGCTCATATTACAAACTTTATCAATCCTACAGACTTTAGCTACCATAAGGTAGTACAAATCTTATTATTCCCTGTATTTGGTGGTTCTAATGTTGTATGGGGTTCCGTATTAGGCTCCTTTATTCTTACATTATTGCCAGAAGTATTGCGCTTCTTATCCGATTATCGGGACATCATCTACGGTGCATTGCTTGTTATCTTGATGGCAGTTCGCCCAGATGGTATTTTAACAGAATCTATGGTAGACAAAATTAGTCGTAAATTAGGCTTTAAAAAAGCTCCATATATTCCTGAATCACAAGTATTAACAGAACGTTTTGAAGCGTATAAACGCAAACAACAAGAAGAAAAACAAGGATAGGAGGGAACTGAATGCTATTAGAATTAAATGACGTAAGTAAAAGCTTTGGTGGCGTTGCAGCTCTCACCGGTATATCCTTTGGTGTAAAACAAGGTGAAGTGTTTGGTGTTATTGGTCCAAACGGTGCTGGTAAGACTACACTCTTTAACTTGATTACTGGTGTATTCCCTGTAAGTTCTGGTGAAATCGTATTTGATGGCATGTCTGTTGTAGGTATTAAGCCACATAGAACAGTTGAAATGGGTATAGCTCGTACATTCCAAAATATTCGTCTCTTTGGTAATATGACAGCTTTAGAAACTGTTTTAACAGGTATGCATTGCCGAACAGGTTCTGGTTTCGTTGCTAGTTTCTTAAGAACTAAACGCCAACGTATTGAAGAAGAACGTTGTCGTGGTATTGCTTATGAGTTCTTAAAGTTGGTAGGTCTTGAAGACGATGCTGAAGAGGTAGCTACATCTTTGCCATATGGTAAACAACGTCGCCTTGAAATTGCACGTGCCTTGGCAACGCATCCTCAATTAATTTTGCTCGATGAGCCAGCAGCAGGTATGAACGATAGTGAAACAGAAGCATTGCGCCAATTAATTGGTAAGATTCGCGATCTAGGTATTACTGTTGTCGTAATTGAACATGCTATGGAATTGATGATGAATATTTGTGACCGTTTGGTAGTATTCAACTTTGGTAAAAAGATTGCTGAAGGTACACCTCAAGAAATTCAAAACAATGAGGCTGTAATTGAAGCTTACTTAGGTAAAGAGGAGGCGTAATATGTTAAAGCTAGAAAACATCGTGGCTGGTTATGGACATATTACAGCCTTAAAAAATATTAGTTTAGAAGTACCTCAAGGCTCTATTGTATCCTTGATTGGTGCCAATGGTGCCGGTAAATCTACAACTATGAAAACCATCATGGGGCTTGTAAAACCAACATCTGGTAAAGTATTATTTGAAGGCCAAGATATTACTGGTCATAAAACACATCAAATTGTACATGGTGGTATTTCCTTGGTTCCTGAAGGTCGTCAAATTCTTCAAGATATGAGCGTTTATGAAAACCTAGAAATGGGTGCTTATATTCGTAACGATAATGAGATTGAAGCAGATATTAAAAAAGTATTTAAACGCTTCCCAATCCTTGACGAACGTAGTTACCAATTAGGTGGTACTCTATCTGGTGGTCAACAGCAAATGTTAGCTATTGGTCGTGCACTTATGGCACGTCCAAAGCTCTTACTATTGGATGAACCATCAATGGGTCTTGCACCATTAGTAGTAAATGAAATCTTTGAAACTATCAAAGAAATTAGTGCTGAAGGAACTACTGTTCTTTTGGTAGAACAAAATGTACGACAAGCATTGAAAATTGCTGATTACGCGTATGTATTGGAAACAGGTAAAATGGTATTATCTGGTCCAGCTGATGAAGTACGTCATGATCCTCGCGTTATGGAAGCATATTTAGGCGGTCGTGTTGAATAATTAATACCTTAAGTCAGTAGGACTTATCTAAAATTTTAAATAAGGTGTATATACTAGAAAGCTAGTATATACACCTTATTTTTTTTGTTTCATCAATAAATTTGATGAGATTTTGATGATTTTGTGAAGCGATGGTGAATTGAGTTTATATATATTTAATTTATTTATCGAAAATAAATGAAAAAATCGGGTGAAATGTGAGTGAAGTGAGTAAAAAAATACCCATGAATAGATGGTGAAAACCTTATATTTACGGGATTCCTTCTTAAAGTTTTGATGAAGTTAGCTCAGAATGGTCTGCGTTTATGGAAGAAAATTTAAAATAATGATAAAATGACTTAACCGATTTTTTAGGATTAATAATCTTAGAAAATAAGTGATGTATTGAGTGGGTTGTATGTAAATCAAAGAGGTAAAGTATGAATAAAAAACAGTATATGATGATGGCAGCATTCTTATGTGCCACAACAACATCTATGGCTACACCTGTTAATGTAACAACAGAACAGTCCTACAATGCTAAAGCATTACAAACAGAAGGTCATGCACCACTAGAAACGAGTGCATCTGTTGTGAGCTCAGATAAAGAGTATCGTCTACGTCAAGGGGATGAACTAACCATTCAAGTTGTACAACAAGCGGATCTTGGTACACGTAATGGGAACGACATCATGTACACTGTCCGTCCTGATGGATATGTATCATTCCCTATGGTGGGACCAGTAAAAGCAGATGGATTAACCGTCGATGAGTTTACGGCTCAATTACAGCAAGGTCTATCTCGTTACATTATTAATCCAGATATTACTGTAAATGTTACGAAACTTGGTGGTGTTCGTGTGTATGTATTCGGTGAGATTAATAAACCTGGTGCCTATACATTGACTAAGTCTAGTACCGTTATCGATGCTATTGGTGCTGCTGGTAGCTTTAACTGGGATACAGCTAAAAAGAAAATTTACTTGATTCATCAAGATAATCCTGAAAAACCAATTCCTATAAATTTAAATCGTATGTTACAAACTGGAGATATGTCCGAAAACTATATTATGCGTGAAGGGGATGTTCTTTACTTGACTAAAAATAGCCGCATCAACTTTGCTCGTGATATTGCTCCAATCTTGACCGGCGCATACATGGTATCTCGAATCGGCAAAAATTAAGGATAGGGTTTATCTCACATATAAGGGGGCGTTCTTTTGCGTTCATATTTATTACCAGCCATACTGTTTATTGCCGATATTGCGACGATTGTTATTGTTGCATTTATCAGTTTATTTATTAGATTTGACGGTTATATAGAACCTCGATATATTGATCAAATGGTAGATGCATTGCCATTATTATTAGTTTCATATATGTTGATGTTCTTGGTCATGCACCTATATACGCGCATATGGCGTTATGCAGGGATGAGAGAGGTTCTAGCTGTTTTTGTAGCTACAACTATTGGTACAGCAATCTTTTATTCCTCCATGTTTGCTTTTGGCAAATCTTTACCACGTTCTATCTATTTTATTACATGGTTTTTAACTACCGGTACCGTTGGTATGGGACGTATGTTACTTCATTACGTGGCACTTCATTATAGTAATGGGGACGATGGTGAAAGTGGCCAAGTAAATACACTCATTATAGGTGCTGGTGATGCCGGTGCAACGATAGCTCGTGAAATCGAACGTTATCATAAGCGGTCTCGAAGAATCATTGGGTTTGTTGATGATGATATGTTTAAACATAACCGTCTTATGAATGGCTTTAGAATTTTAGGGAATCGTGAAGATATTCCAATGCTTGTAGCAAGATATAAGGTTGAAGAAATAATCATTGCCATGCCATCTGTAAAGCGCGATGTCATTCGTGAGATTATGGAAATCTGCTCTCCTCTTAAATGTAAGATTAATACATTGCCGGGGATGTACCAGTTACTAGATGACGAAGTCCTTGTATCCCATCTTCATCCTGTTTCTATCGAGGACTTATTAGAGCGTGATGAAATTCATCTCGATACATCTAAGGTGGAACCATATCTTAAGGATAAAGTAGTTCTTGTTACTGGTGCAGGTGGTTCTATTGGTTCTGAAATCTGTCGTCAAGTACTGCGGGTAAAACCTAAAAAACTATTGTTACTAGGACATGGTGAAAATAGTATTTATCTTATTCACCAAGAGTTGCGATCCATTGTACCTGAAGGGACTTTGGTTCCCATTATTGCTGATATTCGAGATAAAAATCAGTTAGACCAAATTTTTACTGACTATGAACCAGATGTAGTATTCCATGCTGCAGCTCATAAACATGTACCACTTATGGAAATCCAACCAATTGCAGCGGTGCTAAATAATATTTATGGTACTCGTAATGTAGCAGATGTAGCAGGGGCACATGGTGTTGAACGTTTTGTTATGATTTCCACAGACAAGGCGGTAAATCCAACAAGTGTCATGGGTGCTACGAAGCGAGTGGCAGAAAAGGTTGTACTTGGTATGAATCATAAGTACGATACAAAGTTTATTACCGTTCGCTTTGGTAATGTTCTTGGTAGTCGAGGTTCTGTTATTCCATTATTCCGTAAACAAATTGAAGCTGGCGGCCCTGTAACTGTTACAGATCCCGAAATGACTCGTTACTTTATGACTATTCCAGAAGCAAGCCAACTTGTTTTACAAGCTGGTGCTATGGGGAATGGTGGTGAAGTGTTCTTATTAGATATGGGTGAACCAGTGAAAATTGTTGATTTAGCAAAGAATATGATTCGTCTTTCTGGATATGAGCCTGATAAAGATATTCGTATTGAATTTACTGGCTTACGTCCAGGTGAAAAGCTATATGAAGAATTATTAACTGCTGAAGAAGGCACTAACACAACTACACATAAGAAGATTTTTGAAGCTGCATTAGAAGATGTAGACCAAGAATGGTTAAGTGGTGAAATCGAGCGCTTTGAAACGTGTAAATCTGATTTGGATGTAATCAATGTATTACAAGATATCGTCCCAACATATCATCCAAATCATAATGTATAACAATTTAATTATAATCATTTATTCAAAACTGTAATCTACGTGAGAGGGAGATATACAGTACATATTCCTAAAAGGGAGAGACCCTGTTGTTTGTAAACTTTCACAGAAAGGGGTATATGGGTGGAACAAATTATTGATTTAAAAGAGGTCGGTAGAGTCCTCGTTAAACGGCGCCGTAAAATTATCAATGTAACGGTTGCTTGTATTGTATTAGGTGGTGCATATAGCCTGTTAGCATCATCTACCTATCAATCTACATCTATGTTGCGCATTAAGCAATCTCAAGGTTTAAGTAACTCTGTATTATCAAGTGCTAATGGTTATTCTGATTCTATGGCACGTCAATTGATGAATACAGATGCAGAAATTTTAAAGAGTCGTAATGTTGTAGAACCTGTTATTTCCGCTATTGAAGATCCAGAGGGAACAGGTAAAGCACCTACATACGAAGAGTTTGTTAAAACGCGTATCGAAACAAAACCATATAAAGAAACTGAATTATTACAAGTTAGTGTAACTGGTAAAAGTCCAGAACAAGCACAAGAGGCTAATCAATTATTAATTGATACATTCTTAAAGCGCTTAGCAGACATTTCACATGTTGAGCAACGGACGACACGGGAGTTCTTGCAAAAACGCGTAGTAACTGCAAAAGAAGAATTGGAGCAAGCAGAAAAGAAATTGCAACAATTCCAAGTGGATAATAAGGTTTACTCCACCGCAGATCAAATGAAGGGATTAACGGATAAGATTACCCTTATCGATCGTGAGAAAGCTCAAAATCAACTTGATTTAGAAACAGCGCAAGCAGCGTTGGGCAGTATTAATGAGCAATTAGGTTCTGCTGGTAAAAGTATTGCTGACAGTGCTACCGTTCAGGCTTATAAAGGGCAACTAGCCGATTTAGAATCTCGTAGGGCTTCCTATGTTGGCAAATATACTGATGAGCATCCTGCGATGAAAGAACTTAACCAACAAATTGAAGAAGCAAAAAGCGGCTTAAATGCTGAGATTAATGCTATTGCAACCCAACAAGCACCATCTAGCAATTCTGCTCAACAAGGTTTGTTGGCCGATAAATTCAGAAATGAAGCGGCTTTAGCCGTAGCACAAGGCAAAGAGTCTACATTGGCTGAACTTGATAAAGAAAACGAAGAGGCTATGAAAAACTTACCAGAAAAAGAACGTGGTTATATTCAAGCCAAACGTGATGTAGATGTAGCACAAGATATTTACGAAATGCTATCTAAACGCTTAGAAGAAGCCAAGGTAGCAGAAGTAATGGTGCCAAATGAAGTGCAAATCGTAGATGCTCCTACATTGCCAGAAAAAGCTATTGCTCCTCGTAAAGTACTTATTTTATTAGGCTCTGCAATTTTAGGAATTATTCTTGGTTGCCTTTACACATTGGGTCAGTTCTTCTGTAATCGCAAGGTTCAATCCGTACAAGAAATCAATGAGATTCTTGGTATTGAAAACTTAGGTGTCATTCCAAATCATGAAGAAAAGGAATATGAAGAACCTAGTAATCGTATCGTAGCATTGTGGCGCAAAGTGAGAGGTTAATATGATAAGACTAATTTCTAATGAACGTGGTGATACACCGCTAGTAGAGGCATATCGTACATTGCGCAGCAATTTACAATACGTATGCAATCAACATAAAAGTAAGATAATTTGTATTACAGCTGCTACTGGTGGAGAAGGTACCTCTGAGGTAGCGGCCAATACGGCAATAGCTCTATCAAAGAATAATAATAAAGTTCTTTTAGTAGATGGTAATTTACGTAATCCAGTACAGCATGTAGCATTCAATGTACAAAATAAAGGTCTTACAAATGCAGTTATCATGGATGAAGATTTGACGATTCATCGTAATATAATTCCTCATTTGGATGTGCTTACTGCGGGCGAGATAGTTGAGCATCCTTCTGAAGTAGTAGATTCTAGTAAGTTATCTACAATTTGGGAATATATTCGCGATGAATACGATGTGGTTATCATTGATACACCGCCTGTATTAGATGTTACGGATGCTATTGTATTAGCGGAAAAATCCGATGGCGTTATGCTTGTTGTTAAAAATGAAGTAGCTAGTCCTAAAGATCTAATAGAAGCAAAAAAACGACTGACTCAGGTTGGTATTCCTCTACTAGGATCCATCGTAATTGATGCGTAATAGTAATTAATATAAATTTGATTTGATAAATCAAGCGTATCCATAAGGTACAGAAAGTCATGAGGTGATTGTATATGAAAATTAATTTTTCCCCTCCCGATATTACAGAGTTAGAAATCAATGAAGTTGTAGAAGCCTTAAAAAGTGGTTGGATTACAACTGGTCCGCGCACAAAAGAATTAGAGAAAAAGATTGCGGTACAGTTAGGTACACCTAAAGCTGTTTGTTTAAACTCTGCTACCGCGGCGCTTGAGATGTCTCTTCGTGTATTAGGTATTGGCCCCGGCGATGAAGTAATTACTAGTGCTTATTCCTATACAGCTAGTGCAAGTCCTGTTGTTCATGTGGGAGCTACACTAGTTCTTGTTGATACCCAAAAAGATTCATTTGAAATGGATTACGATGCAGTGGCTTGTGCTATTACGCCAAAAACAAAAGCTATTATCCCCGTAGATATTGCTGGTGTCCCTTGTGACTACGATCGTTTGCGTTCCATTGTAGAAGAAAAGAAATCTCTCTTTACACCATCTAATGATATTCAAAAAGCATTGGCACATATTCCTATTGTAGCGGACTGTGCACATTCCTTTGGGGCCTCATATAAAGGTACACCAACAGGTAATGTAGCTGATTTCAGCAGTTTTTCCTTCCATGCAGTAAAGAATTTTACAACTGCTGAAGGGGGCTGTGCTACATGGCGACACATAGATGGTATTGATGATGAAGCTATTTATAAGCAATTCCAATTATTATCTTTGCATGGTCAAGATAAGGATGCTCTTGCTAAAACAAAAGCAGGCGCTTGGGAATATGATATTAAAGGTACCTATTATAAATGTAATATGACCGATATTATGGCGGCTATTGGATTAGCTCAATTTGAGCGATACCCAAAATTGTTAGCACGTCGTAAAGAAATCATCGAAGCTTATGATGCAGCTTTTAAAGACTTACCGGTTACATTGCTACATCATTATACTGATGAACATCAAAGTAGTGGGCACTTGTATTTAGTACGTTTAGATGGACAAGATGCTGAATATCGCAACAAGGTAATTGAAGCTATGGCTGAAGCTGGCATTGCAACGAATGTACATTACAAACCAATTCCGATGCACACGGCTTATAAGAATTTCGGATTTACCATCGATGATTATCCAAATGCTTATAATCAGTTTAAAAATGAAATCACATTGCCTCTTCATACATTGCTAACAGATGAAGAAGTGCAATATATCATTAAACAGTTTAAAAGGATTATTACGGAATGCTAGTAAAAAACTTTCACGATCTCCCAAAAGAGCTGCAGTGTGAAGCTGTGCGTCCTTATTTTGAATTGTTAAATCAAAAGCGTGGGAGCCTTTTATGTAAAAGTATTTTTGACCGCCTTATGGCCGCAGGGATGCTCATTATATTGAGCCCTGTATTTCTTGTGTTAGCCATTATGATTAAACGGGATAGCGAAGGAGAGGTTTTCTTTCGTCAAACACGGGTTACACAGTATGGTCGTACCTTTGGTATTTATAAGTTCCGCACAATGGTAAAAAATGCGGAATCATTAGGTGCTCAAGTAACATCACAAAATGATATGCGCGTTACTAAGGTTGGAAATATGCTTCGTAGTTGTCGTCTTGATGAATTGCCTCAGCTTATCAATATCCTTTTAGGCGATATGAGCTTTGTCGGCACAAGACCAGAAGTGCCTCGCTATGTGGCGGCTTATACCGATGAAATGAAGGCAACCCTATTATTACCAGCTGGGGTAACTAGTGTGGCAAGCATTGCTTATAAAGATGAAGATCAACTTTTACAAAATGCGCAAAATGTTAATGAAGTCTATATTAATGAGGTATTACCAGGCAAGATGGCTTGGAATTTAAAGAGTATTAAAGAATTTTCTTTTCTACAAGATATTAAAACGATGGTTGATACAGTACTAGCTGTATTACGTTGAAAGAGGTCCCTATGAGTACATCTATGACAAAGGAAATACAAGAAAAAGAGCTTGCTATGTTGCTGTACTTTAAAGAGTTTTGCGACAAACATAATTTGCGCTTTTACCTCTGTGGCGGTGGTCTCATTGGGGCTATACGTCATAATGGATTTATCCCTTGGGATGATGATTTAGATTTATTTATGCCACGTCCCGATTATGAAAAATTAGCTGAATTATGGCCTAAATATGCAGATACAGAACGGTATACTTATTGTCGAACTGATCGAAATCATATCTATCATGATGCGGGTGCTTCTATTCGAGATAACAACACGACATTTATTAATCGTCATAGTATGCACGAAGATATTTGTCATGGTTTAGCTCTTGAAATCATGCCCATTGATGGCTGTGCACCAGGTAAAATTAGTCGAGCGCTACAACTGATGTGGGCTATGACCTTTGCACTTTTCAATGCACAACGATTGCCGGATAATAAAGGACCGATGTATCGTGCATTAGCAGGTTGTATTTATAAGGTATTCTCTAGTCAGTCATTACGTTACTATATATGGCGATTTGCAGAAAAGCAAATGACTAAATACGATTTCAATACGAGCAAGGAGTGTACTGAACTAATTGGTAGTTTGAAAGGTATGAAGCTGCGCCATCCTAGAGAAGACTTCGAATCTGTTATATATAAAGATTTTGAAGGCCATCAAATACCAGTTATGAAAGGGTATGAAAGATATTTACGTCTCATCTGGGGCGATTATATGCAATTACCTCCAGTAGAACAGCGCGTAGCAAAACATGATGCTGTATTTGCTGACTTGCACACACCTTATAAGGAGTATAGAGGCATACATTATGCCAAGAACGAAGCTCAACCTTAAGGAGGGCCTATGAAACGAATAGCAGTAATCTTTGCGGGGGGCGTAGGTGCTCGTATGAATAACAGCAAGACGCCAAAACAGTTTCTAGAATGGAACGGTAGACCTATTTTGATTCAAACTTTAGATGTGTTTGAACAAACCGACTCTATTGACGGTATTGTTTTAGCTTGCAAAGCAGAGTGGATTGATCATACTAAAAACCTTATCAAAGAGGCTGGTTTACAAAAAATTGTATCCATTGTTCCAGGTGGAGATAGTGCTTTAGACTCTCAATATAATGGATTGACAGAGGCAAAACGATTATTTCCTAATGAAGAGGTTACCGTATTGATTCACGATGGTGTTAGACCACTTGTGGATAAGGCAACAATAGAGAGAAATATTGAATCTGTAGAAACAAAGGGTTCTGCTATTACGGTTACACCTGCTATTGAAACCGTTATGGTTACAGATAATGGCTCTATAAACCGAATTTTAAATCGTAGTGAATGCCTTATGGCAAAAGCACCTCAAAGCTTTAAACTAGATGATATTTTATCGGTTCATGATAGAGCTAAAACAGAAGGTATCCATAATTTTATAGATTCTGCATCCATGATGATGCATTATGGATACACCTTGTATCCAGTATTAGGAGAAACAGAAAATATAAAGATTACTACACCATCTGATTATTATATGTTCACAGGTATTATTAAAAACCGTGAATTAGGAGGATTACAAGATGAGTAATTCCGTTATTAAACGCGAGTTAACAGCTTTATTACAAGACAAAGAGTACTTTGAATTCCTCCGCCATCAGCGCATTCTTGTGACAGGTGCGACGGGACTTATTGGCTCTATGTTTATAAAATTACTTATACTTGCCAATGAGACTTTTAACTTGGACATAAAGGTAATAGGTCATGTACGAAGTCATGATAAAGCACAGGCTATATTAGGTAACTACTTAGATAATGATTCCATTACACTTATCGATGGTGCTTTAGAATCTATTGACGTACCTTGTGACTATATCTTACATGGTGCAGCACCAACACAATCAAAGTTCTTTATGGAGCATCCTGTAGAAACGATTCGTACTTCGATTCATGGGACGGAAGCTATGCTAGAACTAGGCCGTCATAAAACGGTAAAGAAACTTGTGTATCTATCGAGTATGGAACAGTATGGTGTTCCTTATGAATCGGGACAGGTGATGACTGAAGAGCGATTAGGATATTTAGATCATTTAAATGTGCGTAGCTCTTATTCTGAAAGTAAAAGATTATGTGAGTGTTATTGTAAATCTTATGCCGTAGAATTTGGCGTTCCAGCTGTTATAGCTCGATTGGCACAAACTTTTGGACCTGGTGTTCCTGTTTCAGATAATCGCGTATTTATGCAATTCACTAAGAGTGCTCTAAAAAATGAAAATATTGTACTTCATACAAAGGGTGATTCTATGTCTAATTATTGCTATATTACTGATGCATTAACGGGCATTTTAACCCTTATGAAGGACGGAGAAGCTGGTGAAGCATACAATGTATGTCATGATGAGGAAACTCGATCTATAGCAAGTATTGCGCATCTAGTAGCAACTCATGTAAGTCATGATAAGAGTGAAGTCATTTTTGATATTCCAGAAGATGTACAAGGCTTAGGCTATGCGCCGACAGTGCACATGTTCTTGAGTTCAAAAAAATTAAAGTCCTTAGGCTGGCAGCCTAAGGTAACAATGGCGCAGGCTTATGTAAGACTTGCAGAATATATCCAAGAGGAAGGACTATGAAAAAGGAAATAATCATTGTTACCATCTCCCTTGGCAATGATGGAGCTGAACGAATTTTAACAGAGTTAGCTCGTCAATGGGTGCATGATGGTCACCATATTACGGTTATCCAAACAAGCCCTAATCGATATGGTAACGAATATGCTTTAGAGGAGGGTATTGAGCAAATTCAGATTCATACTACTAGCTCTAATAAAGTGATTCGTTTTATGCAAGAAATAAAAGAATTAATCAAGATCTTGAAGACAAGACCTAATGCTACATGCTTATCGTTCTTGTCTGCATCGAGTTTCATCTTGGCGATTAGTTCTTGGTTTGTAAGCAATCGCATTGTCTTTTCGGAGCGAAATAATCCGCGTAAGGTACCTATCGGTTGGCATCAACAAGCATTGCGTAATTTTGCCTTTCGATTTGCTGATGCGTTAGTATTCCAAACGGAAGATGCACGTTCATATTTCCCTGAATCGGTACAAAAGCGTGGTGTTATCATTCCAAATCCTATTAATGGTAAATTGCCACCACCAATTGAGGGAGAACGGGAAAAGACAATCGTTACAGCATGTCGATTGCATCCGCAAAAGAATTTGCCTATGATGATCAATGCTTTTAGTATGCTAGCAGACGAGTTCCCAGAGTATAAACTCGTCATTTATGGGCAAGGCGTTTTAGAGGATGAACTACGAGCTCAAATTAAATCTCTTAATTTAGAGGATAGAATTTTATTGCCTGGCTTTGCTAGTAATATTTTAGAGAAGGTCGCACCTTGTTCTATGTATGTTTCATCATCTGATTTTGAAGGTATTTCAAACTCTATGCTTGAAGCGCTAGGCATGGGCTTGCCTACAGTTGTTACAGACTGTCCAGTAGGTGGGGCTCGTATGGTCATAACAAGTGGAGAGAATGGTATCTTGGTACCTGTAGGAGATACAAAGGCTATGTATGAAGCTATGCGCAGTATTCTGAAAGACCCTGCATTAGCAGCAAAACTTTCACAGGAAGCTATCAAGGTGCGTGATAAATTTCCACTATGTAAAATTGCTAAACGTTGGTTAGATGTTTTATGAGTTGTAAGGAGGAGAACCATTGAAGTTAAATATAACGGCTATTGCTGACCGCATGATATGGTTCATAACTCTAATTTTTTTAGTGTTGTCGTTGACCATTTCCTTTGCCCTTGGCGATGCGAATTATGGTGCCTATGTATTATTTGTATGTCTATTTGGACTTATTATTTTTTATCTCATACGAGAGCAGGGAGTTATAAAACTTCGGTTTACTTGGATGCATGGTTATATGCTGCTCTTTATTGGAGCCTGTTATCTGAGTACTATTAATGCTATTGAGCCATCTGTAGCACTCAGTCGAAGCTTTGATATTGTTAAGATATTCTTTATGCTTATTATCCTATACATGTGTTATCAAGATAAAACATCGGTGGACACATTATTAAAGATTGGTATGTGGACTGGTTATATAGTTTGTTTTTATACTGTATATTTCTATGGTTTAGATTACTTTATTACTGTTTTGTCTTCATCTGCTCGAATTGCTAATGATGCATTAAATGCAAATACAGTTGGTCTATTAGGGGCCAATGCAATTGTTATGACATTGTATTATATGTTGTACGATCGACCTCGGTGGTGGCATATCATTGCATTACCTACCTTGGGTATTCTAGCAGCTACTGGTAGTCGTAAAGCTTTAGTATTTGTTGTTGTTGGTACAGTATTACTATTTGTATTTAAAAGTTTACGTAGTGCCAATGTAGTAAATTCTATTGCTAAGATTATTGGCTCATTGTTAGCTCTTACTATCATTGGTATTGCAGTTCTACAATTACCTATGTTTTCAGAGGTTCTGGATCGTATGTCGAGTATGGTGGATGCTTTCTCCGGTACTGGTGGTGATTCATCTACCATTATTCGTTTAGCCTTGGTTGATATAGGGTGGGATTTATTTTATCAATCGCCCATCACTGGGGTGGGGGTAAATAATCCATCTGTACTTACCTATTTTTTATATGGTAAAGAGAATTATTATTTACATAATAATTATATTGAACTATTAGCGGGTACAGGGATAATCGGCTTATTGGCGTATTACTCAATGTATGTGTATATAGCTTATAACTTAATTCGTTATCGAAATTTTCATAGCAATGAATACGTAATGGTGCTCATTTTATTCCTTTCTCAAATCGTCATGGATATGGGGATGGTGTCTTATGAAAGTAAGAGTACATATTTTTATATGATGATGTTTTATTTAGAGGTGCAATTGCTCCGGAAAGGACGTAAAAATGAAGCTCAGCAAGTTATGTAAAGTTGGCATGTCCTTTTTAACAAAACCTTACTATCGCACAAGAGTATTAATCAAATTAGGTTATTATGATTCTTTATCTGATGAAGAGTTTTTAAAGAAAGTATTCCCAAAATACATGGGCTATCCTCTAGATTTAGAAAATCCTAAAACTTTTAGCGAAAAGTTACAATGGCTAAAGGTTAATTACAGAGACCCTATACAAACTGTAATGGTTGATAAACATGAAGCTAAGAACTTTATTGCTCAACGGGTGGGTGAACAATATATAATTCGCACACTTGCTGTTTGGGATTCTGTAGAGGATATAGACTTTGATGCATTACCTAATCAATTTGTTTTGAAATGTACACATGATAGTGGGGGCATCGTTATTTGTAAAGATAAGTCATCCCTTGATCGAGAAGCCGCTAAAGCAAAGTTAAGAGCATCCTTACAACGGGATTATTCGCGTATAGCCAGAGAGTGGCCTTATAAAGATGTTCCTCGTCGGATTATAGCAGAGGAATATTTATCTGAGTTAGGTAGCAATGAAATCTTAGATTATAAGATGTATTGTTTCCATGGTAAACCAAAGTTGACTGTAGTATGTTCTGACCGCTTTTCTAAAACAGGAACGCGTATGAATTTTTACGATATCGATTGGGAACCTATGGGCATTCATTTTGGCCATTATCCGCCGGTATCAACTGAGTTTACAAGGCCTGAAACATATGAAGAAATGCTAAGATTGGCTGCTGAACTTAGTAAAGACTGCCCATTTTTACGTGTTGATTTCTATGAAATAAAGGGACGACTTTATATTGGAGAGTTAACGTTCTTCCCGGGTGCAGGATTAGAAAAGTTTCGTCCTATGACAAAAGATTATGAATTGGGAGAGTGGTTACACCTTGAAACTGTACATCGGGGCTGATTTTGTCCCAACGGATATAAATAGAGAATTATTTGAATCTGGTAATGGAGAGGCTTTGGTTGGTAAGGAGTTACTGGGACTTCTAAAGGAATCTGATTTAAATGTATTTAATTTAGAGGTGCCTTTAACAGATGCATCTACTCCGATTAATAAATTTGGTAATAATTTAAAGTCTCCTACAAAAACAATCTATGGTTATAAGGCTTTAGAGCCTATATTTTTAACATTGGCTAATAATCACTCCTTAGATCAGGGTGTAGAAGGATTAACTACTACACTGGAGTTATTAAAAAAGCATGATATTAAAAATGCAGGTGCTGGTACTAATGTAAAGGAAGCTAAAAAGCCATTTATCTTTGAAAAAGAAGGTATACGTATAGGATTTTACCTATGTGCAGAACATGAGTTTACCGTTGCTTCTTGTCATACAATGGGGGCTAATCCATTTGATGTATTAGAGAGCTTTGATGATGTTGAAGCACTAAAGAAGACCTGTGATTATGTCATCGTTTTATATCATGGTGGGAAGGAATTTTATCGCTATCCATCACCAATGCTACAGAGATATTGCCGTAAATTTGTTGATAAAGGGGCAGACCTTGTCGTTTGTCAACATAGTCATTGTATAGGCTCTCGTGAAGACTATGGCAATGGGACTATTATTTATGGTCAAGGTAACTTTATCTTTAACTCCGAATTCTATATACAGCATAAGGAGTTTGTTAAAGACTCTTTATTAATCAATGTAGAGGCAACAAAGGATAGTTTTATTATCTCTGAAGTGCCAATTCGTAGTACGGAAATGGGAACGCGTTTAGCTACTGAGTCAGAAGCAGATGAAACTTTGACAGCCTATAAACAACGAAGTGAACACATTAGAGATGCTCATTTTGTAGTACAAGCCTATAAAGATTTTGCCGATACACATGTAAAGCGTTATTTACGTGAATTTATTGGTAGATCATTTATTATACGTGCAATCAATGCATTATTTGGTCGAAAATTAATGCAACTCCTATTAGGAAAAACAAGTTATTTGGCAATCCAAAACTACTTAGAATGTGAAGCTCACCATGAATTATTCTTGCGGGGCATTAAGAATATCAATAGAAAATAATGGATACTAAAATAGTAGCTGCTGCTAAATGGTCTGTCATAACAGAGGTTTTAGCAAAGCTTATTACACCACTAACAAATATAATATTGGCCCATATGCTAGCACCTACGGCATTTGGGATATTGGCAACAATTATGATGGTTATATCCTTTGCAGAAATGCTAGCTGATGCGGGATTCCAAAAATTTCTTGTACAGCATGAGTTTCAAAGTGATAAAGAAAAACAGGAGGCTACAGATGTAGCTTTTATTGCTAACTTAGTTCTTTCTTTACTCTTGTGGGGGGCTATTATAGTCGGTCGTGATGAACTGGCCGTATTAGTTGGAAATGATGGCTTAGGCATACCATTGGCCATAATGGGGGCCATGATTCCGCTCTCTGCTTTCAGTAGTGTACAAATGGCCTTGTATAGACGGGACTTTAACTTTAAGTTTCTTCTTAACATTCGGCTCATCACAATTCTGACTCCTATATTGATATCCATACCTATGGCACTCATGGGCTATGACTATTGGTCGTTAATCGCCGGTATGTTAGGGGCTCAGTTGTTCACGGCTTTAGCCTTATTAAAGAGCAGGAAGAATCAAATCCATTTATTCTTTAGTGGGCAGGTCTTTATGAAGATGTTCAGCTATAGTGCATGGTCACTAGCTGAAGCATTTTCCATCTGGCTTACAGCGTGGGTGGATACCTTCATTATTAGTCGCTTTTTAGACGCCTATTATTTAGGAATATACAAAATGCCTATGGCTATTGTAACGACTGTTATGGCCATGGCTACTTCATCCTTGGCACCTGTATTATTTGCAGCCTTAAGTCGAGTTCAGAATGATCAACAAGCATTTTCAAATACATTCTTTACCTTCCAACGCTATATGGCTCTATTCTTAGTGCCTATAGGAATAGGATTGTTTGTATTCCAAGACTTTATTGTTGATCTCTTATTGGGACCACAATGGAAACTAGCAGGTATTGTATTGGGATCTTGGGCCTTGAGTTCCGCTATTATGACAGTAACAGCGAATTTGATTTCTGAAGTATTCCGTGCAAAAGGAGTTCCTAATTTATCATTCTGGACTCAAATATTGCACTTAGTTGTATTAATACCTGTAATTTATATTTGTATTCAGTATGACTTTAGTACATTTGTCTATGCACGTTCAATAGTACGCATGGAAATGTTAATGGTTGCCATGATTTTCTTGGGATTATTTATCCATATGAGTGCCTTACGTGTGATTACTAATATAGGTGTATATCTAATCACCGCATCTATTGTTGGCGCTATTGCGTATAGTGTTTTACATATATATGATGCGGTGTGGTGGACTATAGCTTGTATGATGTTATGCGTAATACTATATGTGGTTATTTTATGTATCATTCCATCTGAGCGTACCATTATTACTTCTGGCGTTAATAAAGTGTTACGTAAAGTAAGACGCTCATAATTAACAGAACTATGAAAGGAGTACATATGCTTTCAAAAAATGTAGATTTAAACAATACGGTGATCCTAGTAACGGGAGCCGCTGGATTTGTAGGGGCTAATCTTGTTATGTCCCTTTTATCTGAAGCAGAAGGAACTCAAATTATCGGCATAGATTCTGTTAATGATTACTATGACGTGGCTTTAAAGGATTATCGTTTGCAACAAATTGATGAGATGAGCAAAGATAATAAAAATACGTGGATCTTTAAAAAAGGTAATATTGCAGATAAGGCTTTTATTGAAGAAATCTTTTCTACTTATAAACCACGTGTTGTTGTTAACTTAGCAGCACAAGCTGGTGTTCGTTACTCTATTACAAACCCAGATGCTTATATCGAGTCTAATATTATTGGTTTCTACAATATATTAGAGGCTTGTCGTCATTCGTATGATAACGGTGAAAGTGGAGTAGAGCATTTAGTCTATGCATCATCTTCTTCCGTATACGGTGCGAATAAACAAATCCCATACTCTACAGAGCATAAAGTAGATAACCCAGTTTCTCTGTATGCGGCTACTAAAAAATCAAATGAATTATTGGCTTATTCTTATGCCAAGTTATATAACATTCCTAGTACAGGGCTTCGTTTCTTCACTGTGTACGGTCCAGCAGGTCGTCCAGATATGGCATACTTTGGCTTTACTAATACGTTGCGGAACGGTGGCACTATAAAAATCTTTAACTATGGTAACTGTAAACGTGACTTTACCTATATCGATGATATAGTAGAGGGCGTATCTAAGGTCATGTGTGCGGCTCCAGAACGTCGCAACGGTGCCGATGGTTTACCGGTTCCTCCGTATGCTATTTATAATATTGGTAATAGTCATCCTGAAAATTTACTTGATTTTGTGCGTATTCTATCTGAAGAATTAGTTGCTGCGGGCGTATTACCAGAGGATTATAATTTTGAAGAACATAAAGAATTAGTGGCGATGCAACCAGGCGATGTACCTGTTACCTATGCAGATACAAGTGCTCTAGAAGAAGATTTTGGATTCAAGCCAAATACATCTTTACGTGAAGGGTTACGGAAATTTGCTATATGGTATAAAGAGTTTTACATGACGGAGGGCAAATAAATGAAGATTGCAATTGCTGGTACAGGCTATGTAGGCCTTTCAAATGGTGTTTTATTAGCACAACATAATGAAGTGGTGGCCCTCGATATTATCCCTGAAAAGGTTGAAATGCTAAATCGTAAAGAGTCACCTATTGTAGATGTGGAATTGCAGGAGTATTTAGCTACTAAGAAGTTAAACTTTAAAGCTACATTAGATCCTGTAGAAGCTTTTAAAGGTGCTGAGTATGTTATTATTTCAACTCCTACTAACTACGACCCTCAAAAGAACTTCTTTGATACCTCTTCTGTAGAACAAGTTATTAAAACAGTATTAGATATTAATCCAGATGCTGTTATGATTATTAAGTCAACTGTGCCAGTTGGGTATACAGTTCAAATGCGTAAGGAATTTAATACAGAGAACTTGATTTTCTCTCCAGAGTTCTTACGTGAAGGCAAAGCTTTATATGATAATTTACATCCTTCCCGTATTGTAGTAGGGGAAGACTCTGAACGGGCCCGCCGTTTTGGACAACTATTAGCTGATGGTGCTATTAAGGAACAAGTACCTCAATTATATACGGACTCTACGGAAGCAGAAGCGATTAAATTATTTGCTAATACGTATTTGGCATTGCGCGTTGCATACTTTAATGAGTTAGATTCTTATGCTGAGGTTCGTGGCCTTAGTACAAGCCAAATCATCAATGGTGTTTGTTTAGATCCTCGTATTGGAGACTTCTATAATAATCCATCCTTTGGTTATGGTGGGTATTGTTTGCCAAAAGATACTAAGCAATTATTAGCTAACTATAATGATGTTCCACAAAATTTAATCTCTGCTATTGTAGATGCTAATAGAACGCGTAAAGACCACGTTGCAGATGTTATTATAGGGAAGAATCCAAAAATTGTTGGCATTTATCGCTTGACGATGAAAATGAATTCTGATAATTTTAGAGCATCTGCAATTCAAGGTGTAATGAAGCGTATCAAGGCAAAGGGGATTGCCGTAGTTGTTTATGAACCGACTCTTGATGCAGAAGACTTCTTTAATTCCCCTGTGATTCGCAACTTTGAAGATTTTAAACGTGTTAGTGACGTTATAGTCGCTAATCGTTGGGATAAGAGCTTAGAAGATGTGAAGGATAAAGTTTATACAAGAGATATTTTTGACCGCGATTAAGATAGATATGTATTATGGCGTTTAGGAGAGTAATATGAAACGTTGGATACTATATATTCTATTAGGTCTAATTGTATTTTTTATATGGGATAATTCTATGCAGAATGGTGGATCATCAGATGGATTTAGTTTGCTTTTTGCAGAGACTTTGACTCCTATAGCAAATAAATTAGGCTTTCATGGAAATATATGGACCTTGAATAGGATTGTTCGAAAGTTAGCCCATCTTACAGAGTTTACAATCCTTGGTGGTGTTTTATATACGATTCTACGTCGATATATTACATACGGTACCGTAATAAAGACCATAGGTTTAGGCATGTTGATAGCTAGTCTTGATGAATTTATACAATTGTTTTCACCAGGGCGTAGCTCTCAGATTTCTGATATTTTGATTGATACTGTTGGTGTTGTTATTGGTATTCTAGTAGTGAAGCTAGTTCATTACATCAGGTATAAACGAAGTACATTTAAAAATTAAATTGTTAATAATATACAAATATGTAAAAATACCTCATAATCTTAGCGATTATGAGGTATTTTTAATGAAGATAACATGAAAATATAAAAAATATATTAAATGAACATATTATAATTTATCTATTTTTATATAAAAACCACTGTACAAGCCACTTTTCCCTTGATATAATCATGAATAGAAAATGAAAAATAAATGAGATAAACATGAACTTTATAAAGAGAACGATTTCTGTAAGGGATTATCGTAAGTAGAAGGGAAAGAATATGAATCGCGTGGTTGACTTACATGGTTGCATTTTGCCAGCTGTGTTAGGGCCTCAAGGGCCACAAACAATGGCAGAATCAGTAAAAATGATAAAATCTTTGGCTGAACAAGGTATTACAGATATTTTTAGTACACCTGATGTAACCGTATCTATGGATATGAATACATGGGATGAGATGGAAACAACATTGAATGATGTGAAGCTTGCTGTAGGGGAACAACAAGTGGATGTAACTATTCATGGTGGTGCTCGCGTTTTACTTTGTGATGAAATGGTTGAATATATCGTTGCTCATCGCAATCAGTATTTGTTGGGTAATAGCCATTTTATGTTAGTAGCATTACCTGAAAATAGTAAGGTTCACCATATTAATGCATGGTTGCTAAGCTTACTAGATATGGGCATTGTTCCTATCATTAGTGAAGTAGAGACACATCGTCAATTGTTTACTAAACCAGAGCAATTGTTGGAATGGGTAGATAAAGGGATACTAATTCAATGTAATATGGCTTCCTTTAATCATAGCAATGCTAACTATCATAGAGCTATTGAATTATATCGCAATGGTCTAATTCACTTCTTTGGTACTGGTTACTGTAATGAAAGTGATGTACAAGCACATCAAGGCTATGTAGAAGCTATTTCTAAATTAGATAGTACGTACAAAAAAGATTTGTTGCCGAATATTCATCTCAATGAACGCGATCTTTTAGCTGATCGCACATTCTATCCAGCGGTTCCTTCTAGTTGGGTAGGTCAAAAATCTAACTTCTTGACTCGTCTATTTGGTTTTACATTATAATTTATATAGGTTCTTTTATTCATGCTGTATTGGCATGGCTAAAAGAGCCTATTTTTACTTTATATTGTATTTGTTCTTGAAAACAACCACCATATATAGTATACTGAGTTAGCGGTAAAAATAGAGAGTTTAGTCATAATTCTTTACATTTTTACATATAAATTTATAAAAAGTATGGTTTTCCATACTTTTTTCTATGTCTTAACATATATTTCAGCGGTAACAAAATGGGGAGGTTGCCAATATGTTGCAGGTCATTAAACGGGATGGTACAAAGGTACCATTTGATAAGAATAAGATTGCTTTGGCTATAGAAAAAGCTGAGCATAGTAGTACAGGGTTGTACGAAGAGGGGTTGGCACAGCGTATTGCTGATGAAATTGAAGAATATGCTACAAAGCTCCAAAAGGACATGACAATTTATGCTATTGAAGATCAAGTGTATTATAAGTTGATTGAGTATCATAATCCTGCAACGGCACGTGCCTATGAAGGTTACAAAGCTGTTCAAGCTTTTAAACGTCGTCAAAATACTACTGATGATGATGTAATCGGTTTATTAGATCGCAGTAATGTCAGCGTTCTCGATGAAAATTCTAATAAGGATGCTGCCATTGTATCTACACAACGTGATTTAATCGCTGGTGAAGTATCTAAGGATATCGCTCGCCGTAAATTAATTCCTACAGATATTTTAGAAGCCCATGATAGTGGTGCTATCCATTTCCATGATATGGATTACATTATCCAACCTATGTTTAACTGTTGCTTGATCAATTTGGAAGATATGCTAACAAATGGTACGGTTATCAATGGTAAGAAAATTGATACACCTAAATCCTTCCAAGTTGCATGTACAGTAACAACGCAAATTATTGCCCAAGTTGCATCTGGTCAATACGGCGGTCAAAGTATTAATGGTATCGATCGCATTTTGGCGCCATTCGTACGTAAATCTTACGAAAAAATCCTTAACAATGTTATTGAAGAACAAGTTGAGATTTACGGGATGGAACCAAATATGGAAAAAGCCCGTGAAATTGCGTGGAAACGTACGCGTAAAGAGGTTAAGGATGGCATCCAAACTATCCAATATCAAATCAATACATTGATGACTACAAATGGTCAATCTCCATTTGTTACATTGTTCATGTATTTTAAACCTGATTATGAATACGCTAAAGAGGCTGCTCTTATTACAGAAGAGATCTTGCGCCAACGTATTAAGGGTGTAAAAAATGAAGCTGATGTATATATTACGCCAGCATTCCCTAAATTGATTTATGTTCTTGATGAACATAATGTAACGCCTGATAGTCCATATTACTATTTAACTGAACTTGCTGCACAATGTACGGCTAAACGCATGTATCCAGATTACATTTC
This sequence comes from Veillonella sp. ZSJB6, assembly GCF_051549505.1. Lineage (NCBI taxonomy): Bacteria > Bacillati > Bacillota > Negativicutes > Veillonellales > Veillonellaceae > Veillonella > Veillonella sp. ZSJB6. Next base: position 98,001 of record NZ_JBPUGE010000004.1, read on the forward strand.
CGCTAAGAAGATGAAGGAAAACTATGAAGGTAATGTATTTAGCCCAATGGGATGTCGTTCTTTCTTATCTCCTTGGAAGGATGAAAAGGGGAACTATAAATTTGATGGTCGCTTTAATATGGGCGTTGTAAGTTTGAACTTACCTCAAATTGGCATCTTAGCTCGCGGTAGTGAAGAAAGATTCTTTGAAATTTTAGATAAACGTCTTGAATTAGCTGAAAAAGCATTACTATTACGTTACAACTTATTAAAGGATGTAGTGAGTGATGTATCGCCAATTCATTGGCAACACGGTGCTATTGCGCGCCTAAAAAAAGGAGAAAAAATCGCTCGCTTCCTTACTGGTGGTTATGCAACGATTTCTCTTGGCTACATCGGTATTTATGAAGCAACTCGATTGATTACTGGTGAGTCTAACACAGGTGAAAAAGGTCGTGTATTCGCCATGAAAATTATGGATCGTTTAAATGATGCTATCAATCTATGGCATGATAAACATAATCTTGGCTTTGGTTTATATGGTACACCTGCTGAAAGCTTAACAAATCGATTCTCTTCTCTAGATCGTGCTCGCTTTGGTGTAATTGAAGATATCACCGATAAAGGATATTATACTAATAGCTATCACGTTAATGTTCGTGAAGAAATCAATGTATTTGATAAGTTTAATTTTGAATCTGAATTCCAAAAGAAATCGACTGGCGGTTGTATTTCCTATGCGGAAATTCCGAATATGACTAATAATATCCCAGCTGTTTTGACTATGATTCAATATATTTATGATCATATTTCTTATGCTGAATTCAATACCAAGTCTGACTATTGTCACGAATGTGGTTTTGATGGTGAAATTAAGGTAAACGAGAATAATGAATGGGAATGCCCACGTTGCCACAATACAAACCGCGATAAATTAACTGTAATTCGTCGTACATGTGGTTACCTAGGTGAAAATTTCTGGAATGAAGGGCGTACGAAAGAAATCAAAGATCGTGTAATGCACATTTAAAATTATTAGAATTATAGTTTCTATAAATACATGGTAAAAGCTGTGCTTAAGGCACAGCTTTTACTGCGTTTGTAAGAAATAGAAATATATCTATATGGTGTTAATCAAAGTTGATAATCACTATTATGGAGGTAATTATGAGATATGGGCAAATAAGACAATATGATATTGCCAATGGGGAAGGTATTCGTACATCTATATTCGTAACTGGTTGTACACATTGTTGCTATAACTGTTTTAATGAAGAATACCAGAATTTTAATGCCGGTAAGGAGTGGACTCAATCTGAAACTGATTTAGTTGTATCCTATGTGAAAAGTCCAACATGCTCAGGTTTAACCTTGTTAGGTGGGGAACCGTTCCAAAATGTACAAGGTTTATTGCCGGTGGTGCGGGCAGTTCGTGCGGCGGTACCAGAAAAGAAAATTTGGGCCTATTCAGGTTATACAATAGATGATATCTTAGAAGATGAGTTGAGAAGCGCTTTATTACATGAAATTGATATTCTCGTAGATGGTCGCTTTGTAGATGAACTCAAAGATCCCGCATTGCGATTTAGAGGATCATCTAATCAACGTATTATAGATGTTAAGAAAACATTAGAAATAGGCGAAGTCGTATTAGCAATGGAGTAAGTATGGCATTTGATAAACGTTTAATAGGCCTCATAATTATCGTTGGATTTATAGCGGGATTGGTAGGGGCTTCTTATACACATTTATTACATGGTATTCAGCACTTTGTATATCATTATTCTGCTGCTGATCATATGAGTTTTGGCGCTGCTGTAGCTCGTGTATCTCCAGTAGAGCGATTGATACCACTGATTATTTGCGGTCTTATAGGCGGTGTCGGTTGGGTACTTATTCACCGATATGGTAAAGGTGTTGTAGATATTAAAACGGCTGTATCTGGTAAGATGGATATGAATCCTATTACTACTGTTTTACATGCAACTTTACAAATTATTACAGTAGGTATTGGTTCACCATTAGGTCGAGAAGTCGCACCACGTGAAGCCAGTGCAGGGATTACAACTTTTTTAGTTAAACATTTTGATATAAAACAAGAAGACCGCCAACTATTGATTGCTTGTGCAGCAGGTGCTGGTCTTGCGGCCGTTTATAATTCACCTTTATCGGCAGCGATTTTTACGTTGGAAACATTGCTTCTTACATGGAATATACGCGCTATGAGTGCTGCTCTTATATGCTGTGGATTAGCAACCTTTGTAACGAGACAGGCAGGTGTAGGGGATGTTATTCAATATACAATGGCTCAACCTAGCTTGGGTAGTCATTATGTTGAATTCTCCATTGCCTTGGGTACTATTGTTGCCTTAGGTGTAGTTTTATTTAATATTACACAAAGTAAGTTACCGGCTATTCATCGTAGCAGTCCTGTTATGATCCCCATATCTATCGTAGCCTTTACACTTATTGGTGCGTTATCTATGTATTTTCCTGAAATACTTGGGAACGGTAAAGCTGGGAATGAATTGACCTTTACCAATGATATTACTTGGACCTATGCATTGGGTTTATTTGGTTCTAAGTGGATAGCAGTACTACTTGCATTAGCGGCAGGTGCTTATGGTGGTCGTATTACTCCATCTATGATGTTGGGGAGTACGCTAGCCATAGTATTTGGGACTCTTTGGTCTATTGCTGTAGCGCCTATATCATTGGGGATGGCTGCCTTTATCGGTGCCGTAGCATTTTTAGGACTCGCACAAAAAATGCCTATGACCTCATGTGTATTTATGCTTGAGCTTTCAAGATTTTCTGTAGAAATGTTGTTCCCTATAGCGTTAACTATGGGTACAGCGCTTATGGTAGAGCAGATTATTCAGTCAAAACTAAAGAGTGATAAATAGTAATCTAAACACATGGATGCTTCCCGCATTATGACCGGTCAAGAGCGTTACCGTAACAATGTGTTGTACTACATGAACGTTCGTCGCAGCTGGTACATCGTGAGTCATCGTTACAAAAACGACAGCTATGCGCGCATGGCATTAGACCGTTTGTATAACGATTACAAACAGTTCTTTACAGAGAATGTGACTGTATCTGAAAACGTTAAATTGGACTACGCGCAACAAATCATCGACATCTTGGATCGCAATACGGCCAATGTACATGATGACGAACTGCGTTTCTACATGAACGAAATGGTTATCTTCAGCTTGAACGAAGCTATGAAAGGCGGCAATGATCGCGTGAAACCTATGGACGAAAAAGGTGCTCTTGTGATGGAGGACGCTCATGTGGTTGATCTTCGCACCGCGATTAATGCACCGACAATCCAATAGAATAATTTAATAGTATATATAAGAATATCGAGGGCTGTTCGAGTGACGGTGCCTCGATATTTTTTACATATCGAAAAAATTGATAATTTTGACTCATAATTATGTGAAAATAAAGTGAAAAAAATTTTACTTATACAGTAAAATGTGGTATTTTAGTTATATGATTTTAAGAAAATCGATATAGTCTCAGTGATTATCGATTGGTTACTGTAATTTTTATGTAAGTGGATATAGTTAGTTTGATTTAAGGGAGTAAGATTGATGAATCGAGTTTTTAAAGTAATTTGGAATCGTACAAAGGGGTGTTACGTAGTCGTAGCGGAAACGGCAAAGAACATGACGAAACGTTCTTCTTTGTCGGTTGTATTTTCTAAAATGGTAGGTGCTACTGCGCTTGCCGTTATGTTGACGGGCGTTATGATGCCTACGGATGCTTTGGGGGCACCGATTAAAAATGGTATCAACGCACAAGCTGAAAATGACGGTGGTATCGCAATTGGTGATAGCACAAATGCTCGGGGTACTAATTCTATTGCTATCGGTACAGGTGCAAAAGCAGCCGGTGAAAGTACTGTAGGCACGAATATCCCTACAAGTACAGTAGCTATAGGTCAAGGGGCACAAGCTTTGGAAAACGGGGATATCGTTATCGGTCGTTCCGCAAAGAGTATTGTTTCTACGCACCATGGTAATCCTGGATCCGGCGCTGTTGTTATGGGGGCGGAGGCTGCTTCCTACGGTGCTCGTGGTGATGTGGCTATCGGTGCATCTGCGGAAACAAATGTAAAAATTAAGAATGATGGCGGTACTGTTAACCCTAAATATGCGCAAGGTGTAGCTATCGGCAGCACTGCGAAAACTTATGGTACACAGTCTCTTGCTCTCGGTGCAGATACAAGAGCTATCGGTAATTCATCTGTTGCCATCGGCGGTGATGATATCGATATGGCTCGTACTGAATTGGAAACAGCTGTGCCTCAATTGGCTGCAGGAAACGGTATTAAAAAGAGCTTTAACAAGGAAATTGAAGATAAATTCGCCGGCACTCTTGGTTCGGCATCTATTAATGTAAAAGGTAAATATGCAAATACGGCGGCTATCGGTGATGCAACTACGGCTATCGGTACATTGAGCGAAGCCTATGGTACAGGCTCTACAGCAATCGGTATCAACTCTTTGACTAAAGGTGTAGCCAGTACCGGCATCGGTATCATGACACGTAGTTGGGGAACAAATTCTCTTGCTCTTGGTACGCAGGTTGGTGCTTACGGTAATCGTTCATCCTCTATCGGTGATACGAACCAGGTCGGTTTAGATATGAAAGACGGTTCTAAATCCGGGAAAGAGTCTGCTGCTGTTGGTTCCAAGAATACGATTTACGGTAATCAGGCGTATGCTATCGGTGCAGGAAATACCATCGGTTCCGCTACTGTTATGACCACGACGGAAGCAAATGGTAGTGGTGCAGGTGCCGATCAGGATAAAATTACAACTGTTACAGACGGTACTGTTAAAGGTAATATGTCCGGTGCATTCGGCTATAAGAACAGTATTACGGCCGATAATTCTTATGTAGTGGGCAGTAACTCAAATGTTTCCGCTGATGGGGCTATGGTTCTCGGAAATAATGCTTCCGTGACGGCGAATAATGCTGTGGCTATCGGTAATAATACAAAGGTAGATAATGAAAGCGCTGTAGCTCTGGGGACCGGTTCTGAAACGGCAGCAGCTGTAGCGACACCTTCCGCAACCATTAACGGGGCTGTACATAACTTTGCAGGTATTAATCCGGCATCCACCGTAAGTGTCGGCAAGGCAGGCATGGAACGGACAGTTACTAATGTAGCGGCAGGTCGTATTTCCGCTACTTCTACGGATGCTATCAACGGCAGTCAATTGCATGCAGTTACTTCGGAGATGGATAAGGGCGTGGCATATGCCGGTGATGTGAAAGCTGCATCGGCTACAGCTAATCAATTTACTCGTAAATTTGGTGAACAGACGAATATTGTCGGTGGTGTGACTGATCCGACAAAACTATCCGATAATAATATCGGCGTTGTATCCAACGGAACGGATACATTAAATGTAAAATTGGCGAAAACGTTAACCGGTCTAGACAGCGTTACTGCCGGTAGTACGACTATCAACAATGACGGCTTGACTGTAGGCGGTAAGACTTATGTAACGCCGAACGGTATCGATGCGAATAATCAGAAGATTACCAACGTGGCGGATGGTAGTAATCCTAATGATGCAGTTAACTACGGTCAGTTACAAAAAGCTATCAACGGTACTGCGAAGGCATCCACTGTGAAAGCAAAGGATTCGAATGTAACCGTAACGGAAGGTACGAATGCGAATGGCGGTAAGGAATTTACTGTCGGTTTAGGCAATAAAATCAATGTCGGTGCTGCCCACCCTGTAACTGTAGATGGTGATACAGGTCATGTAACAGGTCTCACGAATACGGATTGGAATGTGGATAATCCAGTGGCTGTATCCGGTCGTGGTGCTACGGAAGATCAGTTGAAGAAGGTTAACGACAAAGTTAATACGAATAGATCCGACATCGACAAAAATAAACAGGATATTGCGGGTAACAAACAGAACATCAATAAAAATGCCGGAGATATCGCCAACAATACGCAGAACATCAATAAGAATAAACAGGATATCTCCGATATCAATAAAACTCTTGAAAAAGGCTTGAACTTTGCCGGTGATACGGGTGCCGTAAGCAACAGAAAATTAGGTGATACAGTAACTATCAAAGGCGGTGCTGATGCAGCTAAATTATCCGACAATAATATCGGTGTTGTATCCGACGGTAACGGTACATTAAATGTAAAATTGGCGAAAGAATTACAGGGGTTAACGTCTACAACTTTCACAAACGGTGGTAATAACACTGTTATCAACGGTGACGGTATGACAATCAATCCTGCCGGCGGTAATAAGGTGAGCCTCACAAAGGATGGCCTCGATAACGGAGGTAATAAGATTACGAATGTAGCCGACGGTACGGATCCTAAAGATGCGGTTAATAAATCCCAATTGGATAAGGCGACAGCGGCTGCGACTACAACGGTGACAGCCGGTAAAAATATTATCGTTACACCTGGCACCAATGCGGATGGGTCGAAAAACTATGAAGTGGGTCTTAAGGATCAGGTGACAATGGGCACAGATCTGACAAAACAAGTGGCTATAGACGGCAACGCCGGCACAATCAAAGCCGGCGATAAGGTTGAAATCGATGGTAATAAAGGTACTATTAAAGCGGGCAATGTAACGATTGACGGCGAAAACGGTACCATTAAGGCCGGCGACAAGGTAACGATCGACGGCAAAGACGGCAAGATTGCGGCAGGGAAAGTTGCTGTTGACGGTAAGGACGGCTATGTGACAGGTCTGGAAAACAAAGATTGGGACCCTGATAATATCTCAAGCGGTCGTGCTGCTACAGAAGACCAGTTGCAGAAATCTCACAAGACCTTGGATAATAAAATTACCAACTTGGGCGATGAAATCACGAAGAAAGGTATGGATTTTGCCGGTAATACAGGCGAATTCCATCGTGATTTAGGTCAAAAGGTTACCATTAAAGGTGAAGGTACAGAAAATGATGATAAATATTCCGGTGAGAATATTAAGACCGTAGCCGAAAATGGTAATGTTACGATCAAGATGGCGAAGGATCTCAAGACTGACAGTTTAACTACCGATAAGGTGAAAGTCGGTAAAAACGGCAAAGACGGCGTATCCATTACAGGACCTAACGGTGCTGACGGTACGGACGGCAAGGTAGGCATTGCCGGCAAAGACGGTAAAGATGCTGTATCCATGTCCGGTAAAGACGGTGTCGGTCACATCGGTTTAAGCGGTAAGGACGGCCGCAATGCGGATATTACCGTTGATAAAGGCGATCCTGACCTTAACGGAAACGAAATCACTCGTATTAAATATCGGGATGAAAACGGTAAGACACATCAGATGGCAACCAAAGATGATGGTATGAAGTACGGTGGTGATACCGGTACGGTTATCAAGAAACGGCTTAATGAACAGGTGAATGTAGTCGGCGGCATTACCGATGCCAATAAGTTGACCTCAGAAGATAATTTGGGTGTCGTATCCGACGGCAACAATAACCTTAAGGTTCGTATGGCGAAGGACTTGAAAGGTCTTGAAACCGTAACGACTAAGGATGCTGATGGTAATACGACCGTTATGAACGGTGGCGGCGTGACAATCACTCCGGCCAGCGGCAACCAGGTGAGCCTCACAAAAGACGGTCTCGATAACGGCGGCAATACAATCAGTAATGTCGGTCCTGGCGTAAACGGTACCGATGCGGTTAACGTAAATCAATTGAAAGATGCTACTGGCGGCTTGTCAAATGCCATTAATGCGGTAGCGGGCGAAACGCAACGTGTGGGCGCTCATGCGGCGGCACTTTCAGCGTTGAAACCTATTCAGTATGATCCGTTGGAACCGACTCAGGTGATGGCCGGCATCGGCAACTATCGCGGTGAAACGGCGGCGGCTCTAGGCATTGCACATTACACGGCGGAAGATACCATGTTCCATGTAGGGATGTCCGTAGGTAGCCACCATAACATGGTGAATGCCGGTGTAACTCGTAAATTCGGCACTTCCGATGCGAAGAAAGCTGTTCCTGAACGTTATAAGGGCGGTCCTATCAGCTCTATTTATGTGTTGCAAGATGAAGTAACAGCGTTGAAAGCTGAAAATGCACGCATGCAAGAAAGTCTCCATGAGTTGTCTTCTGTTAAGGATGATAATGCACGTATGCAAAAACGTATTGATGAATTATCCTCTGTGAAGGAAGATAATGAACAAATGAAGGCTCAAATTGCATTGTTGATGCAACAAGCAGGTCTTACAAAATAATCGAATCTGAATATTCGAGTTCTTCATGGCTCATGTAAGGATTGTGAAAGCCGCCCTTCGGGGGGCGGCTTATCATAAGGAGGATGTATGAAATTCAAAAAAATTATGCCTGTATTGGCGCTTGCTTGTGTATGTGCAGTTGGTCAGGCGGATGCGGCTCGGGATACTTTGATGATGCCAGAACAACCAGCTGAACCATTAAACGTGATTGAAGCAGAAGTGGCTATTCCTGTACCTAGCGAAGAAGTTCGTGAAGTAGTGAATGCTTTCACACAATTCCAATTGGATCAAAAAGATAGATATATCATGGACGACTCTCGTATTATGAAGGGCCAAGAACGGTACCGCAATAATGCATTGTATTATATGAACGTTCGTCGTAGCTGGTACATTGTGAGTCATCGTTATAAGAAAGACAGCTATGCACGCATGGCGTTAGATCGTTTGTATAATGATTATAAAGACTTTTTTATTAATCATGTGACTGTGTCTGACGATGAAAAAATGGACTATGCACAACAAATCATCGATATCTTGGATCGCAATACGGCCAATGTACATGATGATGAATTGCGTTTCTACATGAATGAAATGGTTATCTTTAGCTTGAAAGAAGCTATGAAAGACGGCAACAATCGCGTGAAACCTGCCGAATAAGAAGACATTTCTAAGATGATGGAAGAACATCGTAGGGTGGATCTTCGACAAGCGATTTATGCACCAACAATTCAATAAAATTTAGACCACATAAATTATGAAAGCCGAGGCAGTGATTGCCTCGGCTTTTGTTATTGTCTTTAGACTGGTTCGCGACGTAGTCGCGAATCATAAAACCACCCGTTTTACGGGTGGTTCTGATTATTTGTGCAAATTTTATTGTATATGTGATTATACGATTTTGGCGTTTTTATCGTATTCCTCGCCACCTGCATCAGGAAGCATACCGTACTCAATAGTCCACAAGTGTTTATATTTTAAAGCTTGATTGTGAATGCGTTCAATTTGAGTTTCATCTGTGCGAACAATACGAGCAGGAATACCTACGACTAAAGAGTTAGGTGGGATGACAGTGTTTTCTTTTACTACCGCACCGGCTGCAATAATAGAGCCAGAGCCAATATGACAACCACTTAATACAATGGCACCCATGCCAACTAACACATTGTCTTCGATTGTACTAGCATGAACGATGGCACCGTGGCCGATTGTTACATAATCGCCAAGGACGCATGCTTTATCGTCGTCTACATGTAATACAGAGTTGTCTTGTACATTAGAGTAACGACCTACTACAATCTTGTTTACGTCACCACGAAGTGCACAGTTTTGCCAAATAGATGCATATTCTTTAAGTTCTACATCACCAGCAAGTTCTGCACCGGGCATGACGCAACTTTTAGGATCTAATTTTGGATATTTTCCGTGAAATGGTAACATATGGTACTCCTAATTCATTAAACAATTTCAAGAAGGCGTTGAGCTTTACGAATAGACATAATAGCTTCATTCATTACAGTTTGAACGATAGTATGAGCTGGTTCAATAGCTGTAAGACGATTTAAAGCTTGGCCTACTTGTACTGCACCGTTTACCACATCACCATCAATAGCAGCACGTTTATTAGTGCCTTGAGACATTTTTGTACGTTCTTCAGGTGTAGTAACGCCATCCGTTTCTGCAGCTAAATAGCGAGTAGTAAATTCATTTTTTAAACTACGAACACCACCGTGGCCAGAGAGAAGACCCGTTACAACAGAATCAGTATCTGTAGCCTTAATAATGGCTTCTTTCATATTTTGGTGTGCTTGGCATTCCTCAGCAAGTAAGAAGCGAGATCCCATTTGTACACCTTCTGCACCCATGAGTAATGCAGCGGCAAGACCGCGACCATCCACGATAGAACCAGCTACTACTACAGGAATAGAGATTTCAGGTAAAATGTTTTCCATTAAAGACATTGTTGTTTGGCTACCAATGTGACCACCAGCTTCCATACCTTCTATGATCATTGCATCGGCGCCAGCTTCTTCGATACGTTTAGCTAATTTAAGGGAAGGGACTACAGGGATAGCTTTGATACCAGCCTCTTGGAGTGGTTTAATATATGGTACAGGATTACCGGCACCTAGTGTTACAAATGCAGGTTTTTCTTCGATAATAATTTCTAGTAACTCGTCTTTATTAGGTGCCATTAACATGAGGTTAACACCGAAAGGTTTATCAGTTAACTCTTTACATGCACGAATTTCATTACGTGTCCATTCAGCATCACGACCACCAAGGGCGATAACGCCTGTTGCGCCAGCATTAGCAACGGCAGATACTAATTTGTGTTCAGATACCCAAGCCATAGCACCTTGGATGATAGGATATTCAATTTGTAAAAGTTCTGTTAAAGCTGTTCTCATAAATCCTCCTATGATAACAATATAAATGACGATTTCTCTGATCAATATTTCATATTAAGATCGTGAAGTTCTTATTATGATAATATTGCATAGAGAAGTAAGAGTTCATAAGTACATACTTATATAATAAGTTATATTTAAGTTCTTTTAGAATATATAATATAACAATATTCTCTTCTATATATAATAGTATAATATATAAATTATGTACACCTTGGGTCTTATTTTAGTTAATACTTTAAAAAGTATTGGTATAATAATGGAGATTACTTATATTAATAGATATATTGACAGATGAGTAGCAATAGGGAAAGGAATTGAGGTAAATTTAGGTCATAATTAGCCTAAATGATAATACATTTCAAATTATAATGTAGCACAAATCCGCATATTATATATGCTTTATAAATATTATAAAAAATGAGAAATTAAGAAAATGAGTATTGAAAAGTTTCGATATCTTTGATATACTACATTACAGATAGAGTATCTGAATTATAAAAGATAAACATTAAACAATAATTTTCAAGTGAAGGAGGAAATACTCATGGAAAAATACGTATGCGTAGTATGTGGTTGGGTTTATGACGAAGCTGTTGAAGGCGTAAAATTCGAAGATCAACCAGCTGATTATGTTTGCCCAATTTGCGGTGTTGGTAAAGACCAATTCGAAAAAATGTAATTGACTTACCAAAAAGACTATCTTGAGTCCGCTTAAGATAGTCTTTTTTATTTGACAAAGCCCTATGTCATGTTTATAATATTATGAGTCGAGGTAAGATTATGAAACTGCAAGTAGAGCAAGCAAAAGAACATATAGGAAAGAAATTTCCTTATAGCTATACGATACCAACCTCTGAGCTTGGTGACGTAACTGCTTTTCCTTGGAGCCGTCATGATATAACCATTAATGGTGAGTTTTGGTTTGATGGTCAAAATTACATCGTTCAAGGTTCGATAGAGTCTAAAGGTGATTACGAGTGTTCTCGTTGTTTAACTACAACAGAGCATGATCGTAAGGATTCCTTTGAGGAAATCTTTAGTGATTCTAGAGACGCTGCTGAAGATGTGATTCCTTTCGATGGAGAGGAAATTGACTTAACCGAACTAATTAGGGATACATTAATCATCAATGAGCCCTCTCAAGTGTTATGTCAGGATGATTGCAAAGGATTGTGCGTTCATTGCGGAGCAAATTTAAATGTTTCACCTTGTTCTTGTGAATCCTTTGTGGTGGATCCTCGATTTGCAGAGTTACGTGCTTTGCTTGATGAGAAAGATGATAGATTGTCCTAATGATTGTACTAAGGAGGTGCAGATAATGGCAGTACCTAAGCGTAGATTGTCTAAATGCCGTCGCGATCGCCGTCGTGCTAATTGGAAATTAGAAGCTCCTGGTTATGTAGCATGCCCACAATGCCACGAACCTAAGATGCCTCATCGTGTTTGCCCTACATGTGGTCACTATAAAGGTGAGCAAGTAGTAGCTAATGCTTAATATGTGAGCGGAAAAAAAGACGCCTACTATAATAGTAGGCGTCTTTTTTGTATACTTTTAGTAATATATATAACTTAATATACTTGATATGCATTAGTCAGTGCCGCTATTTTATAGTAATATAAAGTTGTAGAATAGTGGCATTTTTTATACTTTTATAAACAAAATGATACTTAAACATAAAATAATATCTATATTTAGTATATATGAGTAAAATCTGTTACTATATGTATGAAAAGCCTTGCCAATAGGGGAATTATTGTATATACTTAGGATGTAATATTAATACTAGGTCATAAAAGGTGGTCCCATGAGTCGGTTAAAGAAGCAAGAGCGCCAAAAGCAGTTACAAGAAAAACTGAATATTACGCCATTTCTTACTGATGAAGAATTGGCAACACACTTTAATGTAAGTGTGCCAACTATTCGTCTTGATCGACTAGAGTTGGGGATTCCTGAATTGCGTGAACGCATACGCGTCATGGCTACAGGTCAGTCACAAGAAACGGTAGAACATGTACCGTACGAAGTGGTTGGTGAATTGATTGATGTCACGGAAGGGCAACAAGCATTATCGATGTTGCGCACTACTGCAGACATGGAAGATCGATTTGGATATGTAGAACCACAGTATTTATATGCTCAAGCGAATTCCCTCGCAAAGGTAGTCATGGGGACTACTGTTTGTTCTGCGGAGGTTGGAAATATAAAATATAAAAACCCAGTAGGAGCTGGTACTAATTTGGTGGCAAAAGCAGAAATTGTGCGTCGCCGTGGTAATAAGTTCTTTATTTGGGTCATTATAAGAGATAAAATAAAAGAAGTATTTCGCGCAAAATTTATTATGGAATCCGTAGAGAATAGGGTGTAGATTATGAAAATTGCAATAGACGCCATGGGTGGCGACTTTGCTCCATTGGAGACTGTACTAGGATCCATTGAAGCCGTACGAGCAAATGAACACATTGAAGTGGTGCTCGTCGGCGATGAGCAGCAAATTTTTAATATATTAGAAGCTAATAATGAAGCTAAGAATCCACGCATTTCTGTACATCATGCCAGTCAAGTCATCGGTATGGATGAGCATCCAGGACAAGCATTGCGTAAGAAAAAGGACGCATCTGTTGTGGTAGCGACATCTTTAGTTCGTGATAATATTTGCGATGCCGTAATTGCTCCTGGTAGCACAGGTGCTGCTGTAGCAGCTGCATTGTTTGGACTCGGTCGCATTAAAGGGGTCGATCGCCCAGTTATTGCTACTCCGATGCCAACAGTGAGTGGTATTACTGTTATGTTAGACTCAGGTGCTAACTCCAATAGTAAACCAAAACATCTTGTACAAGGTGCTTTGATGGGCTCTGAATATGCAAAACTTTTATTAGGTAAAGAGAATCCTACAGTAGGATTATTAAATATTGGCGAAGAAGCCACAAAAGGGAACGATGTCGTTCTAGCCACATATCCAATTTTGGAACGTATGAAAACCATCAATTTTAAAGGTAATATTGAAGGCCGTGATATTCCTAAAGGGGCTGTAGATGTTGTTGTATGCGATGGCTTTGTAGGTAATGTGGTACTTAAATTTGCGGAAGGTCTAGTAACAGGTCTTGCACAATTAGTAAAGGATAGCATCATGGCAGGGAGTATCTTTGCTAAGATTGGTGCTATGCTCGTAAAGCCAGCTTTGAAGAAGATGGCTAAACGCTTAGATCACACAGAAAATGGTGGTGCTCCACTCTTAGGGGTTAATGGGGTCTTTATGATTGCCCATGGTAGCTCTAAATCAAAAGAGATAAAGACTGCTATTGAAATTGCTGGAGATTTAGTAGAGCGTAAGATTATTCAACACATAAGAGAAACAATGGATATTGAAGGAGCCTTGAAGTATGACTATGATGAGTAAACCGGTAGGAATCATTGGTACTGGGAGCTTCCTTCCTGACAATGTAGTAACAAACTTTGATCTTGAAAAAATGGTTGATACCAATGACCAATGGATTAGAGAACGTACTGGTATCGAAGAACGACGCATTGCACCGGAAGGTATGAATACATCCTATATGGCAACTGAGGCGGCCAAGAAAGCTATGCAAATGGCTAAGGTTAGCGCAGAAGACATTGATATGATTATTTTTGCTACCTTAACACCGGATATGATTATTCCTTCAGCAGCTTGTGTATTACAAGCGAATTTAGGAGCTAAAAATGCAGCGGCTTATGATTTGCAAGCTGCATGTTCCGGCTTTGTTTATGGATTGATTACTGCAGCTAGCTATATTAGCTCTGGCTTATATAAAAAGGTACTCGTTGTAGGGGCAGAAATTCTTTCTCGTCGAGTGAATTGGAATGATCGTGCCACATGTATCCTCTTTGGTGATGGTGCAGGTGCTGCAGTTGTATCTGAAGTTCCTGAAGGTTATGGCATTAAAGGTGTTGATATGGGTGCTGATGGTACTGGTGGTCCATCTCTTTGTATTCCTGCAGGTGGTACAGCTGTAGTTGCCAATGACCAACGCGTTGAAGAAGGTTTAACATTCATTCATATGGATGGCCCTGAAGTATATAAATTTGCTGTTAAAACGATGGGGCGTACGGTTCTAAGATCTTTGGAACGTGCTGGAATGGAACTTAATGAGTTAGATTTCTTCATTCCACATCAAGCAAATATTCGCATTATTGATTCGGCTGCAAAACGCTTACATATGCCGATGGAAAAAGTATTTGTTAATTTACATAAGTATGGTAATACATCTGCCGCGTCTGTAGCGATAGCTTTGGACGAAGCTAATCGTGAAGGACGTTTCAAACGCGGTGATAACGTTGCGTTTGCAGGATTTGGTGCAGGCCTAACTTGGGCTAGCCTTGTCTTGAAATGGTATTAAGGAGGACACATCAAGATGATTAAGACTGACATTTGTGATTTATTGCAGATTGAGTACCCAATCTTACAAGGCGGTATGGCTTGGCTCGGTACTGCAGAATTAGCGGCAGCTGTTTCTGAAGCTGGTGGCCTTGGTATCATTGGGGCTGGTCATATGCCTCCTGATATTTTCCGTAATGAAATTCACAAATTAAAAGAGCGTACAAGCAAACCATTTGGTTGTAACATCATGCTCATGTCTCCATTTGTAAAAGAAGTTATGGAAGTAGTTGTGGAAGAACGCGTTCCTGTTATTACAACAGGTGCTGGTAATCCTGGCGTGTACATTCCAGCTTTAAAAGAAATCGGTACAAAGGTAATTCCAGTAGTTGCTTCCGTATTACTTGCAAAACGTTTGTTGCGTGGCGGTATTGATGCCATTATCGCAGAAGGTACAGAATCCGGTGGTCACGTAGGCGATATTACAACTATGGCATTGATTCCTCAAGTAGTAGACGCTGTAGATGTACCAGTTATTGCAGCTGGTGGTATTGCTGATGGTCGTGGTATGGCGGCAGCATTTGCATTGGGTGCTCAAGCAGTACAAATGGGTACGCGCTTTGTATTATCTGAAGAATGTATTGCTCATGAAAACTATAAAAATGCAGTATTGAAAGCAAAAGATCGTGCTACAGTTATGACTGGTTTAACAACAGGTCATCCTGTACGTATCATTGATAATGCATTGGCACATAAATATAAATCCCTTGAATTTAGTGGTGGTTCTAAAGAAGAATTGGAAAGCCTAGGTGCTGGTACACTTCGTAAAGCTGCTATTGATGGTGATGTAAAAGAAGGTTCCGTAATGATTGGTCAAATCTCTGGTATGTTAACAGATGTTAAACCATGTGCAACTATCATCAAAGATATTATGGCTGAAACCGAACGTGTAATTAACAATCTTCAAGGTCTTGGTAAATAAGGAGGCCCTTATGAAAACAGCATTTGTTTTTCCTGGTCAAGGTTCCCAAAAAGTAGGCATGCTACAAGATTTGTACAATGCATATCCTATCGTAAAACAACGTTTTGAAGAAGCTGACGAAGCACTTGGTTATTCTATTTCCAAATTGTGCTTTGAAGGTCCTGATACTGAACTTGTTAAAACTGCTAATACACAACCAGCTATTTTAACTGCATCCGTAGCTTGCTATGAAGTTCTTAAAGAACAAGGTTTTACACCTGATATCGTAGGTGGCCATAGCCTTGGTGAGTATAGTGCTCTTGTAGCAGCAGGCGTATTGAACTTTAAAGATGCTGTATATGTTGTTCATAAACGCGGTGAATATATGCAAGAAGCGGTGCCATTGGGCAAAGGTGCTATGGCAGCAATTTTGGCATTGCCTCGTGAACAAGTTGTTGCAATTTGTGATGAAGTTAATGCATCTGTTGGCTCTGTACAAGCCGTTAACTTTAACTGCCCAGGCCAAATCGTTATTGCTGGTGAAACAGCAGCGGTGGAAGCGGCTGCAGAAAAGATGAAAGAAGCAGGTGCAAAACGTGCTGTTATGCTTCCTGTAAGTGCTCCATTCCACAGCCGTTTGATGGAACCTGCAGCTCTTCGTTTAAAAGAAGAGTTGGATAAAATCCAAGTGAGCGATGCTCAAATCCCTGTAGTAGCAAATGTTACAGGTAAAATTTTGACTAATGCAAACGATATTAAAGGGTCCTTAGTTACACAAGCTGCTAATCCTGTATTGTGGGAAGACTGCGTAGCTGAAATGGTTAACTTTGGCGTAACTCGTTTCGTTGAAGTAGGTCCTGGTAAAGTTCTTACAGGCTTTACTAAAAAGATCAATAAAGATATGGAATTAGCCAATGTTGAAGACATTGCATCCTTAGAGAAAACGCTTGAATTTTTGAAAGGGGTTCGATAAAATGCATTTAGAGGGTAAAGTAGCCATTGTAACTGGCGCATCCCGTGGCATTGGTCGCGCTGTAGCTATCAATTTAGCACAATCTGGTGCTGATGTTGTAGTTAACTATAGCGGTAGCGAAGGTGCAGCTCAAGAAACTGTTGAAGCTGTACAAGCTTTAGGCCGTAAAGCCATTAAAATTAAAGCCAATGTAGCCAATGCTGATGAAGTTGCTTCTATGGTAGAAGAAGCTCATAAAGAGTTTGGTCACATTGATATTCTCGTAAATAATGCGGGTATTACGCGCGACGGTTTGTTGATGCGTATGAAAGACGAAGATTTTGATGCTGTTATTGATATCAATCTTAAAGGTGTATATCTAGTAACTAAAGCAGTATCTAAAATCATGATGAAACAACGTTCTGGTCGTATTATCAACATGACATCTGTTGTAGGTGTTATGGGTAATGCGGGTCAAACTAACTATGCAGCTTCTAAAGCTGGCGTAATTGGTTTCACTAAATCCTGTGCTAAAGAATTAGCGAGCCGTGGCATTACTGTTAATGCTATTGCACCAGGCTTTATCAATACAGATATGACTGATGTATTGCCAGAAAAAGTTAAAGAAGCTATGGTTGCTGAAATTCCATTGGGCCGTATGGCTGATGCTGAAGAAGTAGCAACAGTAGCAACATTCCTTGCTAGCGATTTTGCTAACTATATTACAGGCCAAGTCATCAATGTAGATGGCGGTATGGTGATGTAGTTTCAAAATTAGACTATATATAAATACACTTTGAAAGGAGGTGAACCACCAATGAACACTTTCGATAAAGTAAAAGCAATCGTTGTGGAACAATTAGGCGTTGATGAAGCTGAAGTTACCATTGATTCTACATTCATCGACGACTTAGGCGCTGACTCCTTAGATATCGTTGAATTGATCATGGCATTCGAAGAAGAATTCAATGTTGAAATCCCTGACGATGTTGCAGAAAAAATTAAAACCGTTAAGGATACAGTAGAATATATTGATTCTGCTAAATAAGCTGTAAAGCTGACAATTCAGCCGCACGGGAGGCCGAGTGGCCTCCCAACCGGTTTTATTTACAGGAGGATTTGATAGTGAAGCTCCCTGAACTTCGCATTGGGAATCTAGTGGCCAAAGTACCTATTATTCAAGGTGGTATGGCGATTAGATTGTCTACAGCTCGCTTGGCAGCAGCCGTTGCAAATGAAGGTGGTATCGGCCTTATTGCAGCATCCGGTTTGCCGTTTGATGAATTACGATACGAAATACAATTAGCTAGAAAATTATCACCTACGGGTATTATTGGTATAAATGCGATGGTAGCAGCAACACAATTTGCTGGCTTAGTAAAAACTGCCATCGAAGAGGGCATTGATCTTGTAGTAGCAGGTGCTGGTTTTTCAAGAGATATGTTCGCAATGGGCAAAGAATCTGGTACTCCAATTGTACCAATCGTTTCGTCCGCAAAATTAGCTCGCATTTCTGAAGGTTTAGGTGCAGCAGCAGTCATCGTAGAAGGCTGCGAGGCTGGTGGCCACTTGGGTACGGATCGTTCCGCTCGAGAAATCGTTCCAGAAGTTGTAGCTGCTGTTAAAAACATTCCAGTTATTGGTGCTGGTGGTGTTCTTGACGGTCGTGACATTGTAGAAATGTTGAAATTAGGTGCTAGTGGCGTTCAAATGGGTAGTCGTTTTGCTGCTTCTGACGAATGTAATGCATCTGATGAATTGAAAAAAATGTATGTACGGGCTACTAATCCTGAGGATATTGTATTAATTCAAAGTCCTGTAGGTTTACCTGGACAAGCAATTAAAAATAAATTTGCTGAATCTGTATTAGACGGTACTGTAGCACCTCCAACGGTGTGTGATAACTGTTTAAAACATTGTTCCCATAAATTCTGTATCATCCGTGCTCTTTCTCGTGCACAACAAGGTGATGTGGAAACAGGTTTGGTGTTCTCTGGCAATAATATGAGAAAAGTCGACAAGATTATGCCAGTTAAAGATATCTTTGCTCAACTCAAACAGCAAGTAGCAGAGATTGATTAATTTAAAAGGGCTGTATAGCTATAAGAGGTGGAATAATTGGAAAAACGTGTAGTAATTACTGGCTTAGGGGCAGTGACTCCTGTAGGTATCGGTAAAGAGAACTTTTACAATGCGTTATTGGCAGGTCAATCTGGTATTGGGCCAATTACACGCTTTGATGCATCTGAATATGCAACGCGTATTGCTGGTGAAGTAAAAGATTTTGATGTTACAAACTATGGCGTAGACAAGAAAGAAGCTCGTCGTATGGACCGTTCTGTAGAATTGGCTATTGGTGCTGCTGTTCTTGCTTGTGAAGATGCTGATCTTGATTTGGATAAACAAGATTTAGATCGTTGTGGTACTGTAGTTGGTACTGGTATTGGTGGTATCGACTCTATCCATGAAGTATATGAAACATTATTCGAAAAAGGTCCTGGCCGTGTAAGTCCATTTGCAGTTCCTATGATGATTGCAAATATGACATCTGCACGTGTATCCATCCGTCTTGGCCTTAAAGGTCCTGTTATTACAGACGTAACAGCTTGTACTTCCGGTACAAATGCTATTGGCGATGCTTTCCGTATAATCCAACGTGGTGATGCTGATATCATGTTTGCTGGTGGTACTGAAGCAGCTGTATCTCCAGCAGCTGTAGCTGGTTTCGCAGCTATGAAAGCTATGTCTACACGCAATGACGAACCAACAAAAGCATCTCGTCCATTTGACCGCGATCGCGACGGTTTCGTAATGGGTGAAGGTTCTGGTATCGTTGTTCTTGAAGAATTAGAACATGCAAAAGCTCGTGGTGCTCATATCTACGCTGAAGTTGTAGGTTATGGTACTAATGGCGATGCTTACCACATTACTGCACCAGCTCCAGGTGGTGTACAAGCTCGTAAATGTATGGAATTGGCAATTAAAGATGCAGGTATCGATCCTAAAGACGTTAACTACATCAATGCTCATGGTACATCTACTGGTCTTAACGACAAAAATGAAACATTGGCTATTAAAGAATTATTCGGCGATCATGCTAAAAACATCGCTGTTAACTCTACAAAATCCATGACAGGTCACTTGTTAGGTGCTGCTGGTGCTATTGAAACTATCGTTATGGCGATGGCAATTGAGACTGGTAAAGTTCATCCTACAATCAACTGTGACAATCCTGATGAAGGTTTGGATCTAGACTATGTTCGCGAAGGTGCACGTGATCTTCAAGTTAAATGTGCTCTTTCCAACTCTTTCGGTTTTGGTGGTCATAACGGTACACTTTGCGTACGCCGTTATGAGGACTAATGGTAGCTGTTGAAGCGCATAAGAGTAAGATGACACAAGCTCGTGAAGAAGCTCTTCATGGGCTTGTTGCTCGTTTAGACATACCTGTGTCAGATATATCCATTTTAGATTGTGCTTTTACACATACATCTTATGCGAATGAACATAAATCAAAGCATATTAATCACAATCAGCGATTAGAGTTTTTAGGCGATGCTGTTTTGGATCTTATTATTGGGGAATACCTATTTAAGACATATCCAGACATGGCCGAAGGTAATTTGACGAAAATCAAGGCCGCTACAGTATGTGAGGATTCTTTAGCATCTGTAAGTCGTTCTTTGCAGCTAGGACAATATTTATTGCTCGGTCATGGCGAACGAGCTTCTGGTGGTAATGATCGTAATTCTATTTTAGCGGATACCTTTGAGTCTCTCATCGGCGCTATCTATATTTCTACAGATTATCAAACGGCGATGAACTTCGTTTTAAAGCATCTCATTACGTATATCAAACAAGCCTTAGAAGGTAAGCGTGGCAAAGACTATAAAACTTTGTTACAAGAATATGTACAACGAGATGGTGATAAACATATCGTTTATCGCTTACTCAGTGAAAGTGGCCCTGACCATGCAAAAACCTTTCATATGGTTGTAGAAATTGATGGTGTTACTTATGAGGCAGGCTCTGGTAAAAGTAAAAAAATTGCAGAACAACATGCGGCTCAATTAACATTAGAACAGTTAATGGCCAAATAGAAAAGCGCCTAATGGCGCTTTTTTCTGTATAATGGTATATAGAATAATACATATATTTATTTAGCGATTTTCATATATAAAATCTTATATATTAATATATTAATTACATATCACAATCATTAAATACATGGATTTTAATGTATTAACATATAAGATTTTTAACTAATATGATTTTATATAAGAAGGGAGGGTGACTATGAAACCATTTGGAATGATTCCTTTTTTTATACCTCATGTAGGGTGTCCTTATGTATGTACATTTTGTAATCAATCTCGTATTACAGGCCAATCTGGTATTAGTCACTTAACACCGGCTTATATTAAAGATACGATTACAGAGTATGTAGGTAGTAAACGAAACGACAAGTATTGGGAGGTCGCCTTTTATGGTGGATCGTTTACAGCTATCCATACAGATTTACAACATCAATTACTAGCTCCAGCTTCTGAGATGCTTAAGAGCGGTATAATTGATGGTATACGCTGCTCTACACGGCCTGATGCTGTAGGTGATGAAGCAATTACTTTGTTACAGTCTTATGCGGTAAAAACAGTAGAGCTTGGTGTACAGTCTATGAATGATGATATTTTAGTCGATGCTAAGCGCGGTCACACTGCAGAAGAGGTAGTAGAGGCTGTAGCAAGATTAAAAAAACGAGGAATGACAGTGGGCGTGCAACTTTTACCAGGCCTAAAGGGTGAAACTTGGGAAACAATTCTAGAAACCGCTATTGCTGTAGTTAAATTAAAACCAGATTTTGTACGAATCTATCCTGTTCTTGTTATAGAAAATACGGAACTAGCAGATCAATATAGATCTGGTGAATACGAACCATTAAGTACTGAGCAAGCTATTACATATTGTGCATTCTTAAAAGAATGGTTTGAAGAACATAATATTGAAGTTATACGCACTGGATTACAAAGTAGTGAAGAGCTCGACTCGGGTAATAGTTTGGTAGCTGGCCCTTATGAGCCAGCTATGGGTGAGCTTGTAATAAATGAACAGTATAAACAGCGTATTGAGAGATGTTTTGATGAACACTTTTCTTCAGAACGCTGTTTAGAGAACCAGTATGCATATCATATTTCACCATCAGTTAATCACTATAGCCATAAGGTTGAATGTAGAACTCATGCGAATAATACGAATAAGTTAGCGAAACATAAGATACTGATTTCTTATCCTAGAAACCTGACATCAAAGGTACGAGGCCTTAAAAATCGCAATATTTTATATTTCCAAGAAACATATCCTCAATTTAGCATAGATTGGTGTGAAGATAATACGAGAAATACTGTTCGTTGCTGTATTGATGGCCTACAATATATGTTATAATAAAAGATATGATTATTCGGGGTTGTTAGTAGAAAGGAGGCAGTCATGCAATTACTTCGGTTAGAATTAAAGGGCTTTAAATCGTTTGCAGATAAAACGGTTGTAAAATTCTCGCCAGGAATGACTGCCGTTATTGGACCTAACGGAAGTGGTAAAAGTAATATTACGGATGCTATGAAATGGGTTTTAGGGGAATCCAATGTCCGTAACTTACGTGGTCAAAAAGCAGAGGACATTATTTTCTCTGGTACGGAAAAACGTAAACCAATGAGTGCAGCTGAGGTTACACTTGTATTTGACAATAGTGACCAACAATTAGATGTAGATATGGCTGAGGTGGCTATTACACGCCGTATTTATCGTACTGGTGAAAGTGAGTTCCTTATCAATAAACGCTCTTGTCGTTTAAAGGATATTCATCTTTTATTAGCTGATACAGGCCTGGGGAAAGACTCAATGGCTATTATCGGTCAGAACCGCATTGATGCTATTTTGAATTCAAAGCCTGAAGAGCGTCGTTTGATCTTTGAAGATGTAGCAGGTATTTCTCGTTTTAAAATCAATAAAGAAGATGCATTGCGTCGTATTGCTAGCACAGACCGCAACATGGAACGCGTACGCGACGTTATGGCTACAATTGAAGAACAACTTGGACCTTTATCTGAAAAGGCTGAAAAGACTAAGAAATATATGACCTTAAGTCGTACAAAGCGCGACTATGATGGGGCGTTAGGCTTTCATAATTACAAGACATCAGATCGTCTGTTAACGCGTTTTGAAAACGATAATATTGCTTTTAAGGATGAAGAAATTGAGCTTCAAACGGAGTTGTCCAAATTAGAAGCTCGTCGTCATACATTGCAATCATCTTCCACTAAAGAGCAAGAACAGCTTAAATTGTGGGAAGCTCAGTATACGGAAAAGCAACGTGATGAAGAGCGTTTAGCAGGTCATTTACGTCTTTTAGAAGAACAATTAAAGACCGCTCACCGTGAATTAGATGAAACGTCTATGCGCATTAGCGAGCTCGAGGCTACTCAAAAGGGAGAAGAGCAGCAATTACGCATTTTAAATCAATTGATTCAAGATGAAAGTGCTCAACTAGTAGAGAAAGAATCTAAGCTAGAAGAGCTAGAAGCTAATTATAATAAAGCTGTTGAAGATGTCGGTGCAGAACAAGCTAAGTTCCAATCCTTACAATCCAATCGAGAAGCATTTGAGCAACATCAATTAGAAATTGTGAGTGCTATTGAAACAGCAAAGGCTAGTATTCGTAGCTTAGAAGCTCGTAAGGTTGAATCTGCAAAGCAATGTGATGTTTTAATGGCTGAAATAGCGCAAGTAGATAGTGAACTACAAGCAGCACGTGCTGAATATGAAGAATTAGGTCAAAAATTTAATGCTATTTCTGCACAACGCCAAGCTCTCGTTGATGGTGGCAAAGAAGCAGTTATACAAGCTCGTGAGGAACGCAAAGAGTTACAAAAACTTCGTACCCAAGAACAACGTGCAAAAGGTCGTTTAGAGCTCTTAGCGCAATGGGAAGAACAGCATGAAGGTTACTTAGAAGGAACTAAGAATATTCTTAATGGTAAGGGCGCTTGGCGTGAACAGATTACGGGCGCCGTTGGTGATCTCTTTACGGTTGAGGACAAATATACAACAGCTATTGAAACGGCATTAGGCGGTAGTGTTAACCATGTTGTGACCACTACAGCTCGTGCTGCTGCAGAAGGTGTTAAGTATTTGAAATCTATCCAAGGTGGCCGTGTAACCTTCTTGCCGATGGATTCAGTAAAAGGGAAACCCTATGATACGCCAGCCTTACGTGAAAGTTGTGTCATAGGTACAGCCGTTGACTGTATCTCCTTTGATAATAAGTACGCTCATATCTTCCAATATTTATTGGGCCGTACGTTAGTCGTATCCTCTATGGATGAGGCTATTGGATTACAGAAGAAATATAATCAACAATTGCGCATTGTAACCCTTACAGGGGAGCAATTCCAACCAGGTGGTTCTTTAACGGGTGGTGCTACAAAGCGCAAGCGTGCCTCCGTATTGAGCCGTAAGGAAGAGGCTGCTAGCCTTGAACAGGAGCTTGTACAAATTGACGAGCAAATCCGTTCTTTAACAGCCAGTTTAGAAAATCTCGAAAAACGGGTTGAAGAGGCTGAAAAAGAACGAGCTACCCTTGATGAAAGCTATCAACATACGAACTTACTCTATGTAGCGAGCGAAACAAAGGTACAAAATATACAAAATCAAATAGATCGTAAGAAACGTGTTCTTTCTGAAGAAGAGCAACGTTTAGTACAAATCGATATTGATTTATCAACTACAACAGCTAATTTAAAAGACCAAGAAACAGCACTTGCTTCCTTACAAGAAAATCATGGTGTAGAGGGCAATCAAGGGGCCTTGATGGAGCGTTTAACTGTATTGCAAAAGATACAGCAAGAGGCGTATGAGGCTTTCACTGAAGCTCGCCTTACTTGTGATACATTGCGACAAACCATTAAGGAACGTGAAACTCAACGGGAACAACGCAATCAATCTATTGCTAGCATTGTAGATCGTCTAACGCCGTTGCGTAATTTGCTAATCAGCACTACACAGCGCTGTGAAGAGGAATTACCGAAGGCTAAAGTATTAGCAGAACAGGAGTTAGCTGCGGCTACAGCAGAGGTTGAACGTTTGCGTACTCTTCGTGATGAGGCTTATGATAAGACATCTACAGGTCGTGAGGAATTGGAATCTATCCTTAGCGAGCAAGACAGATTAAATCAACGCTACAAAGTGGTACAAAGTCGTCTTGTAGATATGGAAGGTAAAATTACTCGTCATCGCATGGATTGTGAACGCTTTGTAGAGGAGTTACAAGAGTTGGGCTTCACATTGGAAGATGCGCAAGCCCTTCGCATTGAAGGCTCTGTCAGCGATTGGAAGGATGAACAAGCTCGTTTGATGGCTGAAATTGCCGAGCTTGGTCCAGTCAATCCAAATGCCGTTGAGGAATATGAAGAAACTAAAGAACGCTATGATTTCTTAACTACACAATTGGCGGATTTAGATACGGCGAAGGAGCAATTGCAAGCGGTTATTGCGGAAATGGATAAAGCTATGAGTACACAGCTATACGATGTATTAGATGTGGTAGGCCGCAGATTCCAAGAGGTATTTAGCCAATTATTTGGTGGTGGTACAGCCCAAATTGTACTGACAGATCCAGATAATATCTTGACCGGTGGCATCGACTTTTACATTCAGCCACCAGGAAAAAAACGCCAACAATTGACTTTATTGTCCGGTGGTGAACGGGCTCTTACAGTTATTGCTTTATTATTCTCGTTTCTCGACTATCGTCCGGCCCCATTCTGTGTGCTTGACGAAGTTGACGCAGCCCTTGATGAAGCCAATGTAGAAAGATTTAGCTCTTACCTAAATCGGGTAAATAAAGAAACACAATTTATCGTAGTATCACACCGTAAAAAAACAATGGAAGCTGCCGAAGTATTACAAGGGGTAACCATGGTTGAACGGGGCGTATCGCGATTATTAACAGTAGCATTTGAAGATGTGAAGGAGGATCTCGCATAATGGCATTCGGATTCTTTAATAAAATTAAAGAGGGCTTAGAAAAAACTCGTAAGTCCTTTGTAAAAAATGTAGAGACAGTTATCATTGGTTATGCAGAAATTGATGATGATTTCTTAGATGATTTAGAAGCAGTTATGCTTACTAGTGACCTTGGTCCTAAAACAACAGAATATTTGATGAAGGAAATTCGTCGTGGTGTAACAGAAGGTATTATCAACAATACTGGTGATGTAATGCCTTTTATGGAAGACCGCATCACAGAAATGCTAGTTGACCAAGAAGATGAAATTACACTTCACCATCCAGAGGTTATACTTGTTGTGGGTGTAAACGGCGTTGGTAAAACAACAACTATCGCTAAATTGGCTAACTACTATACTAAAGAAGGTAAAAAGGTTATTATCGCTGCAGGTGATACATTCCGTGCCGCTGCAGCTGACCAATTATCCATTTGGGCAGATCGCGTTGGTGTGCCTATCGTTAAACATAAAGAGGGTGCTGATCCTGCAGCTGTTGTATACGATGCAATGGAAGCAGCAAAAGCTCGTAATGCAGACCTCGTTATCGTCGATACAGCAGGTCGTCTACACACTAAAGTTAATCTTATGGAAGAGCTTAAAAAGATGGGCCGCGTAGCGAATAACCACGTAGAAGGGGCTCCGCATCAAACATTGCTCGTTCTCGACGGTACTACAGGTCAAAATGCTGTAAGCCAAGCTAAATTATTTGGTCAAGCAGTGCCAGTAAACGGCATTGTGGTGACTAAACTTGATGGTACAGCAAAAGGTGGTGTAGTTATCTCTATTAAAGAGGAACTAGGTGTACCAGTGCGCTGGATTGGCGTTGGCGAAGGCATGGATGACTTACGTCCATTTAATGCGAAAGAATTTGCTAATGCACTATTTAATAAAGGAATGATTCAAGGTGACAAATAAATATAACCGGGAATTCTTACTTGAATATGTAGAATCTGAAAATAAGAAAAATGAATGTAATGTTAGCCTAGAAAATATGGAAAAGATTGTTAGCTTAATCGAGTATTTTGGCATTGAATTATATCGTCCTATTACAAGATTGCTACTTTCAAACTGGGAAGAGATTACAGAACGTATTAATAACTATACTGAATCAGATTGGATGATGGCTGATGAAATTCAAAAGACTACGCCTACATTAGATCGTTTCTCCATTGCTATGCTCATCGAAGTCTTAGAAGGTGAAGATACGTTGAACCAAGCAGAAAATGCAGGTCGTCGTCTATCTGAGGAAGAGCTCAAAGCTATCCGTAAACATCAGGATGAACAGTAATGAAACATAATACATATAATTACGAAGGGGGCCAGCCATTTAAAGTGGAGGCGCCCTTTACGCCTACTGGGGACCAACCAACTGCCATACAATCTCTAACAGAAGGTATTGAGCGCGGTGAATGGGCTCAGGTCTTGCTCGGTGCTACTGGCACAGGTAAGACATTTACGATGGCAAAGGTTATCGAGGCCGTACAAAAACCGACCTTGATTATTGCACACAATAAAACATTGGCTGCTCAATTATGTAGTGAGTTTAAAAGTTTCTTCCCTAATAATGCGGTAGAATACTTTGTGTCGTACTACGATTTCTATCAACCAGAAGCATATATTCCTTCAAGTGATACGTACATCGAGAAGGATGCGTCTATCAATGATGAAATCGATAAATTACGACATAGCGCTACGATGAGCCTCTTTGAGCGTCGCGATGTGATCATCGTTGCCTCTGTTAGCTGTATTTACGGCTTAGGTGACCCTGAGGACTACTCTGAACTTGTGCTGTCCTTGCGCTTAGGTCAGACGAAATCTCGCGATGAAATTCTGTCTAAACTCGTAGATATCCAATATACGAGAAATGATATGAACTTTATCCGCGGTACCTTCCGTGTACAAGGGGATACTATCGAGATTTTCCCTGCCGCGTATAGTGAAAGAGCCATTCGGGTGGAACTCTTCGGCGATGAAATCG
The DNA here is from genome assembly GCF_051549505.1 of Veillonella sp. ZSJB6. Taxonomy (NCBI): domain Bacteria; kingdom Bacillati; phylum Bacillota; class Negativicutes; order Veillonellales; family Veillonellaceae; genus Veillonella; species Veillonella sp. ZSJB6. Next base: position 125,957 of record NZ_JBPUGE010000004.1, read on the forward strand.
ATCGACTCGTGGAGGTAGATGCTTTAACAGGTGAAGTGATTGCTGAACGTAAACACGTTGCAGTCTACCCAGCATCTCACTATGTAACAACGAAAGATAAGATGCGTATTGCTGTAGAGCGTATTGAAGCCGAATTAGATGAACAGTTAGCTAAGTTAAAGGCTGCTGACCGTTTACTTGAGGCTCAACGTCTTGAACAGCGTACCCGTTACGATATAGAAATGATGCAAGAAATGGGCTATTGCTCTGGCATCGAAAATTATTCCCGCCATATGTCTGAACGTAAGGCTGGAGAGGCGCCATATACATTGATAGACTATTTCCCAGATGATTTCCTCATCATGGTGGACGAGTCTCATGTAACGATACCTCAAGTGCGTGCCATGTACAATGGTGACCGTGCACGTAAAGAATCACTTATCGAATATGGCTTCCGTCTGCCTTCAGCACTTGATAATAGACCGCTTCAATTCGATGAATTCGTGGAGCGTATCAATCAAATCGTCTATGTATCAGCAACGCCTGGTCCATACGAAATGGAAGTACAAACGAATATTGCAGAGCAAATTATTCGTCCTACCGGTCTACTTGATCCATCCATTGAGATTCGTCCTATTAAGGGACAAATGGATGACTTGCTCGGTGAAATTCATAAGCGAGCTGCTAAGAATGAGCGTGTCCTCGTTACGACCTTAACAAAGAAAATGGCGGAGGATTTAACAGAGTTCTTGAAGGAAATGGGCGTTCGTGTTCGATACCTCCACTCAGATATCGTTACCATCGAGCGTGCTGAAATTATTCGGGACTTACGAGCTGGTGTATTCGATGTACTCGTTGGTATCAACTTGCTTCGTGAAGGCCTCGATATGCCAGAGGTTTCTCTCGTCGCTATATTAGACGCAGATAAGGAAGGCTTCTTACGTTCCGATACGGCTATGATTCAAACTATCGGTCGTGCCGCTCGTAACGTGAATGGTCACGTTATCATGTATGCAGACCGCATAACAGGCTCTATGCAGCGCGCTATCGATGAAACCGATCGCCGTCGTGCCGTTCAAGAGGCTTATAATATTGAACATAATATTACGCCTAAGTCTGTTTCTAAAGACGTTAAAGAGCTTATTGAATTAACGAAAATCGAAGAAGATATGGACACTGATGGCAAGGGACTTTCACCGAAGAAGGGGAAAAAGAAATCCTCTACACCGGGAATGGACCATGGACACGAACCATATGTACAAGATATATCTACGCCTAAGGTGGCAGATATAACTCCGGAAGAGTTATTCAATAAAATTGAAGAACTAGATCGTCAAATGAAGGCCGCTGCAAAGCAGCTTGAATTTGAAAAGGCCGCTAAGCTACGTGATCAATTGGGCGTATTACGTCAACAATGGTCTGATATGCATAGCGCAGGTGAAAGCAAGTTAAAAAAACCGGCATCCTCTAAAGGTAGAAAGCGGACTAGTCCAAAGAGTAAATAGATTGTAATAAAACGCATAGATTATATAGATTGTAATAAAACACATAGATTATATAGACTATATGTGCGATAATATAGATATATTATTTCATGTTAGTAAAAAGAGAGATGATGCCGTTTGGTATCATCTCTTTAAATAGGGAACATAATGAAAGATCAATTGATAGTAAAAGGTGCGCGTCAGCATAACCTTAAAAATATAGATATATCCTTACCACGGGACCAGTTTATTGTGTTGACAGGCCTCAGTGGTTCTGGCAAATCGTCCTTGGCATTCGATACGATTTATGCAGAAGGGCAACGACGCTATGTAGAGTCTTTATCTGCTTATGCGCGACAATTCTTGGGACAAATGGATAAACCTGATGTAGACTATATTGAAGGCTTATCTCCAGCTATTTCTATCGACCAAAAGACTACAAGCCGTAACCCTCGTTCTACAGTTGGTACTGTAACGGAGATTTACGATTACTTGCGTCTATTATTTGCTCGTGTAGGTCATGCCCATTGTCCAGAATGTGGTAAGCCTATTACACAACAAACAATACAACAAATGACAGATGACGTAATGAGCTTCCCAGAAGGTACTAAGATTTTAGTATTAGCCCCTATGATTCAAGGGAAAAAAGGGGAGCATAAATCTGTCTTTGAACAACTTCGAAAAGAAGGCTTTGTTCGTGCCCGTGTAGATGGTGTTGTACGTACATTAGATGAAGATATTATATTAGAGAAAAATAAAAAACATTCCATCGATATCGTCGTAGACCGTCTCGTTGTAAAAGAAGGTATTGAATCTCGCTTAGCAGATTCTATGGAGACCGCATCAAAATGGGCAGAAGGCATCGTTGTTATCCAAGAGGTAGACAGCCCTGAACACATGTATAGTCAACACTTTGCATGTCCAGATTGTCATATTTCCTTGCCGAAAATTGAACCGCGTATGTTCTCCTTTAACAGCCCATTTGGTGCTTGTCCAGCTTGCTTGGGGATTGGCTCCACTATGGAAGTAGACGAAGAGCGCGTTATTCCAGATGGATCTATTAGCTTTGCCGATGGATGTGTACAAGCGTTGAGCTCTAACCCTAATGCATGGTTTATGCGCCAAGTAGAAGGTCTATTGAAGGCCAATGGATACTCGTTAGATTCTACCTATGATGAACTGCCAAAAGCCTTGCAAAAAAAGGTAATGTACGGTACGACGGATAAGGTGGCTTTCACGTATGAAAATATGCGCGGTGAAGTAAAAGAATTCTTTACAGAGTACGAAGGTATTTTGCCGATGGTAAAACGCCGTCATAGTGAAGCCTCTACTGATTCTATGCGCGAAGAGTTTGAAAAATTTATGTCCATTAAGCCTTGTACTACATGCCATGGAGCTCGTCTTAAACCTGAAGTATTAGCCATTACCGTAGGGGATAAGAATATTAATGAGGTAACGCAGTTAACGATTAAAGAAGCACTCGATTTCTTTGGTACCTTACACCTTACTGAACGGGAACAAGTGATAGGTGCTCAGATTTTAAAAGAAATCAATGCTCGTCTTGGGTTCCTAAACAATGTTGGCCTTGATTACCTTACTATGAACCGTAGTGCAGGCACTTTGTCTGGTGGTGAAGCGCAACGTATTCGTCTAGCTACGCAAATCGGCTCTGGTTTGGTAGGTGTATTGTACATCTTAGATGAACCGTCGATAGGTCTACATCAACGAGATAATGATCGACTCATCGATACTTTGAAAGGCTTACGGGACTTAGGTAATACCTTGCTCGTTGTAGAACACGATGAAGATACGATGCGTGCTGCCGATTATCTTGTAGATATTGGTCCTGGTGCAGGTGAACATGGTGGTCAAATTATTGCAGCCGGTACAGTAGAGGAAGTGATGAAGGTAAAAGACTCTATTACTGGTCAATACTTGAGTGGCCGCAAGTTTATTGCCCTTCCTGAAGAACGTCGTAAGCCAGGTAAAAATTGTATTGAAATTCGCGGTGCTAAGGAAAACAACTTACAAAATGTAAATGTAAAATTCCCTATTGGCTTATTCAATGTTGTTACTGGCGTTAGCGGCTCTGGTAAGTCTACCTTAATCAACGAAATTCTCTACAAAGGTTTAGCTAATCAATTATATCGTTCTAACCACAAAGTAGGGGATCATAAAGAGATTCGTGGTCTTGAACATATCGATAAGATCATCAATATCGACCAAAGCCCTATCGGTCGTACGCCTCGCTCTAATCCTGCTACCTATACAGGTGTATTTGATGCGATCCGCGAGCTCTATAGTCAAACACCGGAAGCAAAGATGCGCGGTTATAAACAAGGTCGCTTTAGTTTTAACGTAAAAGGTGGACGCTGTGAAGCTTGTCGTGGTGACGGTATCATCAAAATTGAAATGCACTTCTTACCAGATGTGTATGTACCTTGTGAGGTTTGTAAGGGTGCCCGTTATAACCGAGAAACCTTAGAGGTTAAATACAAAGGCAAATCGATTGCCGATGTATTAGATATGACCGTAGACGATGCAGTAGAATTCTTTGGTGCCATCCCTAAAATTCATCGTAAGATGGTTACTTTGCAAGAGGTAGGTTTAGGCTATATTCGTTTAGGTCAAGCCGCAACAACCTTATCTGGTGGTGAAGCACAACGCGTTAAATTAGCTACTGAATTAGCTCGTCGCAGCACAGGTAAAACACTATACATCCTAGATGAACCGACTACAGGTCTTCACGCTGAGGATATTCGCAAGTTATTACACGTATTGCAACAACTCGTAGAGGGTGGCGATACAGTTGTGGTTATCGAGCATAATTTAGATGTGATTAAGATGGCAGACCATATCATAGACCTTGGGCCTGAAGGCGGTAATCGCGGTGGCACTATCGTAGCTACAGGTACACCTGAGGAAATCGTTAAGGTGAAAGAAAGCTATACGGGCAAATTCTTAGGTCCTGTATTAGAACAGACTAAGAAATTTATGAAAGCAGCGAAAAATAAGAAATAAAATAGAGGATTAAATTTAGTTTCGATAAAAAACATAATGGAAATAGAATATATTTTCTAAGTATTTATCATGAACATATTTTAGATAAGAATATATTTTAGATAAGAATATATTCTATTTCCTTGAAATCTATAAGGAAAGGAGGACATATGCCATCTGAAGAATTACTAGAGAAGGTCAGTCATTTGCCGACTACACCGGGTGTGTATTTATGGCGTGATCAGTACAACCGCATCATATATGTAGGTAAGGCTATTAACTTACGTAATCGCGTGCGGTCTTATGTGCGTAATGATGCGAACCGAGCACCTAAGGTTACGGCTATGATGAAGCGTGCCGTCGATGTAGAAATCATCCAAACAAAGACAGAGATGGAAGCTCTCATATTAGAGAATACGCTTATCAAGGAGCATGAGCCTAAATACAACATTCGGCTTCGCGATGATAAGACTTATCCGTATGTGAAAATTTCCGTACAAGAGGATTACCCGCGCGTATATATGACGCGTCGTCTTGAACGTGATGGAGCTAAGTACTTTGGTCCTTTCACGGATGTTACATCGGTCCATGTAGTATTGAAATTGATACGCCAGTACTACCCTCTGCGCACATGTAAGTCTATGAAGGTAGTGCGTCCATGCTTGCAATATCATATGCACTACTGTGAGGCGCCGTGCTTTAACAAAATATCTATACCAGACTATCGGAAGTACATCGATGAAATCATAGAGCTCTTTGAAGGAAAGCCTATACCATTGTTGAAGGAAATCAAAGAGAAGATGGAACTAGCTGCAGAAGACTTACGATTTGAAGATGCAGCACGGTATCGAGATCAGTTGAGCAGCATTGAAAAAATACAAGAAAAACAACGTATGGTTACACAACGGGGCGACTTAGATGTATTAGGGATTGCTGTTGATACATCTATGGCCTGTGTACAGCTATTATTCATCCGTGGTGGACGACTATTAGGTCGTGAGAATTATTTTGTTCAACACGATGGAGATACTCCAGAAACGATTATGACGGACTTTATCAAGCAATACTATGGGGATACGAACTTCATTCCGAAGGAATTATTATTACCGATGGATAGTTCTGATAGAGACTTATTGAGTGAATGGTTTACACAGCTCAAAGGGCAGAATGTAGAGGTATCTGTGCCTCAGCGTGGCTATAAGATGGACATGATCAAGATGGCTCATGAGAATGCAGAAACCTTCCTTGAAGAACGACGTCGTCAATGGCAGTACCAAATCGATAAGACTGGTGGGGCCGTTAAGAAATTAGCGGAAGTCTTAGACTTGCCGCGATTACCAGAACGCATGGAGTGTTTCGATATTTCTCATACGCAAGGGGCTGAAACTGTTGCGTCTATGGTTGTCTTTGAAGGTGGTAAGCCGGCGAAGAAGGAATATCGTCGTTTTAAATTGAAAACTACGCAAGGTAAACCTGATGACTTTAAGTCTATGGCTGAAATTATGGAACGACGCTATGGTAATGAAACAGATTGGCCTATGCCTGATCTGATTATTATCGATGGTGGTAAAGGACAGCTCAATGCAGCTTTGCCGTTAATACGTGCCGTAGGTGTTACAGATGTGCCTGTTATCTCTTTGGCTAAACGCATTGAAGAGGTTTTTGTAGAAGGACAATCTGAAAGTATCATCTTAAGCCATCACACACCAGAGCTTCAATTGCTTCAACAAATACGTGATGAAGCCCATCGATTTGCCATTACCTACCATCGCAAATTGCGAGGTAAACGTAACTTAGAGTCTATTTTAGATCATATTGAAGGAATTGGTCCTAAACGTCGCAAAGCCTTGTGGGCACATTTTAATAGTTTAGAGGCTATGAAAGAGGCATCCATTGATGAACTTTCAAAGGTGGAATCTATGAACTATAAAACGGCAGAAGCATTATATAATTTCTTCCGCATGTCTAAGGTAGAAAAACAAGATATGTTGAAATAAAAAAGAGCATCTTATTTAAGATGCTCTTTTACTGTATACGTATGTTATTTATTTTTATTGACGCTGAATGTACCAAGTACGCCAAGTGAACAATACACCTGCTGTTAGTACGCTAGCGAGTAACCCAATCCATACACCAAATGGTCCGTAATTAGGATTATTAGCAAGAATATAGGCGGTTGGGAAGCATACGCCCCAATAGGATATGAGGGAGATATAAAGAACTACTTTTACATCTTTATAGGCTCTCAATATACCTTGTAAAGGGGTTCCAATGGCATCGATAGCAGAGAAGAATACACCGTATCCAAGGAAGCTGTAGATAAGCTTGTATACTTCATCATCATTTGTAAAGAGATCTGCAATAGCGTCCATATTAGTAAACGTAAATGTACAAATCATGATAGCCAATACAATGGCTAAGAGACGAGAAATATAAGAGTACTGGATAGCCTCTTGTTTACGACCTGCCCCAAGTTCATAAGCAACTGCAATGGTAGAGGCCATAGCGATACTAAGAGGTAAACAGTAGAATACATTGGTAAAGGAAATAACAGATTGATGAGCAGCTACGACGGCGGATCCAAAGTGAACCATCAATAGGCCAGCAATACTAAAGATACTAGCTTCTAAGAAGATGGAAAAGCCAATAGGAATACCTATATGTAGCTGTTCGCGAATGTAGTGAAAACTTGGTTTACTGAAGTCTTTAAAGATACGATATCCCTTTAACTTCGGATGTAATAGTAATACTAAGCTGAAGAGAATAAAGTTAGTCCAGCAAGTACCTGCTATACCATAGCCAGCACCGACACCACCGATTTCAGGAAATCCGAAATGCCCAAAGATGAGCGAGTAGTTCAAGAATACGTTCACAATAAAGCTTGTAAATACGATGGCCATAGAATAATGTGTTAATCCATGACTGTCGACTGTATTGCGTAATGTATTAACCCAAAGTAGAGGGAATAAACCTATAGCGAAAGCTTTCAGATAACTAATACATACCTCTGCTGCTGCCGGTTCAAGATTGAGGGCTGTCAGTAGTGGACGTAAGCCAAAGAGTCCAATCATTAAAATGATGAATGCTAAGCCCGTACCTATATAAAGGCCTTGGTAGAAGATGGTTGCGATATCATCTGTTTTCTTAGCCCCTAATAACTGAGAAATAATCGGTGTAATACCTAATAATGTTCCTTGTGCAAAGATATAGAATAGGAGCCATAAATTATACCCCGTAGCAACCCCTGCTAAATCTATCGTACTATATTGTCCCGTTAAAAAGATGGCTATAAATGTACCACCTATAAGGGAAAATTGCGTTATGCACATAGGAGTAAATAGTTTAATGAACAACCATAACTTTTGTAATATAGAATATGTTTGATACATACTTACCTCCCTTAGTAATGATAATTATACGATATCATAAAGTAGTCTAATTTAATAGATAAATTCCTTAGGAATTGGGAATTAAATGTATATTATTTCGCATATTATGACTAAGGTTTTAATGTATTATAAAACCTCTAGTTGTAGAGTTATATTTCTCCACTTACGATAAATGGAGTATGCTAAAAATGAATATATATTTTGTAAATTGAATTTTACACCACTGAACTATATCGATTATAATATATATACTATAGTTATATTCTAAGGAGGATACATTGGACATCTTATCTATTCAAGGTTTATTGGCGATGCTTCAGATCATCATTATCGATATCTTACTCGCTGGCGATAATGCCATTGTAATTGGTATGGCTGCTCGTAATTTACCGGCTCATTTGCAAAAGAAAGCAATCTTCTGGGGCACAGCGGGGGCTATTATTTTACGCCTTGTTATGGCATTCCTGTTTGTAGAGGCGTTGAACAATATTCCGGCTCTTCGTCTAGTAGGTGGTATCCTTCTTTTATGGATCGGTTATAAACTCGTTGCCGATGATGAAAGTGAGCATAATATCGAAGCTAAGGATAACTTGCGTGCCGCTATTACAACAATTGTCATTGCAGATGGTATCATGGGCATCGATAATGTTATCGGTGTAGTTGGTGCTGCAGGCGGCCATATGACAATGGTGGCCATTGGTATGCTCATAACTGTACCAATCATCATTTATGGCAGTACTTTATTTGTGAAAGTTATCGAACGTTTCCCAATTATCCTATACGTTGGCGGCGGTATCCTTGGATGGGTAGGTGCCGGCATGGCAGTAGAGGATACATTGATTGCTCATACGGTGGAACCATATGCACTGTTCATCAAAATAGCTGCAGTAATCCTCGTAGTAGGGGCATCTTTGATAGCTAAAAAAACCAAGAAATAATAGAATAAATCTCTTCTCTTAATCATAGGGGAGAGATTTTTTTTGTAAACTAATAGCGCTCTTTTTAGGTGAGAAAATAGAAAAATTATGGTATAGTTAAGGGATAGTTATTGAATTACTCGTTTGAATTGAGGTATATACAGAATGGAATTTTTAGAAGTTGCCACGTGGGTGACCATTGGTAAGATTATTTTAATTGATATTTTGTTGGCGGGCGATAATGCTGTAGTTATTGGAATGGCAGCAGGTAAGCTAGCTCCAGAACTACAAAAGAAAGCTGTTATTTGGGGTACAGTAGGTGCCATTGTAATGCGCCTTTTATTTGCTACCCTTTTAGTAGAGGCGCTTACTTTAATTCCTCTTATCCACTTAGGTGGTGGCTTTGTACTTGTATGGATTGCCATTCAATTATTAAAAGGTGGAGATGAAGATGCACATATTGAAGCTAAGAATTCATTAATGGGTGCTATTTGGACGATTATTGTAGCCGACGCTATGATGAGTATTGATAATGTCATCGGTGTAGTAGGAGCCGCTAGAGGTCATTTAGAGCTTGTTATTGCAGGTATGTTAATTACTGTTCCAATTATCGTATTCTGCTCTACATTATTTGCTCGTATCATCAATAACTTCCCTGCTATCCTTTGGGCCGGCGGTGCGCTACTCGGTTGGGTTGCTGGTGAAATGATCGTGGAAGATCCACTTCTTATGCCATATATTCAAGGTGAAGAATTACTCGTGAAATTTGGTACTGTATTCTTCGTACTCATTGTGACTGGTATGATTAAAATTTGGAAGAAAAGAGACGCGTAATGAACGGTACAAATCGTACATCTCGTAAGAAGAAATCTAAACAACAACATAGAAGTGGTAATCGTGCGAATCAAGGTCAATCTGTTACTACTGCATTGTCTAAAAAACAACAGGCTATACTAAATGCACCTGTTAAATTAGGTGATGAAGTTTTAGTAACCATTCACGGTATTGGTAGCAGTGGTGAAGGGGTAGGCCGTGTAGATGATTTTACAGTTTTTGTTCCTTTTGCTTTGCCAGGGGAAACTGTAAAAGTATCCATCAATATGGTTAAAAAGACGTATGCTACAGGTAAACTCTTAGATATTGTTACTATGGCTCCTAATCGTATCGATCCTAATTGTGACCTTTATGGATTCTGTGGAGGCTGCCAACTGCAACATATAACCTATGAAGGACAGCTTTCACTAAAAACACAAAAGGTGAAGGACGTTATCGAACGCATAGGTCATCAAAATCCAGATCTCGTTAAGCCAGCATTGGGACCTAAAGAACCATGGGCATATCGCAATAAGATGCAAATGCCTGTAGGTGGTACTAAAGGCGATATTCAAATGGGCTTCTATGCGATGGAATCCCACGATATCGTGCAAGGTACAAACTGTCCTATACAAGATGAAGGCAATAATATCATTGCTCAAGCATGTTATCAAATCGCTAAAGAGTTTGATATTGAACCTTATGATGAACATACAGGAAAGGGTATATTGCGCCATGTAATCGGTCGTATTGGACAATCTGGATGGATGATTATCCTTGTAACTGCTACAGACTACTTACCACACCAAGAAAAGTGGGTAGAAAAATTAACAGAACGAATCCCTCAAGTAGAAACTATTGTTCATAATGTAAATAGTAAGCGTACTAATGTTATATTAGGACCTAACAATCATATCCTCTACGGCGATGGAACGATTACAGACCATATTAAGGATCTACAGTTTACCTTATCCCCACATTCCTTCTTCCAAGTGAATCCAGAACAAACTACAGTACTGTATGACCAAGCATTAGCTTATGCAGATTTAAAAGGCGATGAAACTGTTATCGATGCGTACTGTGGTACAGGTACTATTTCACTATTTTTAGCCCATAAGGCAAAACATGTTATCGGTATTGAAATCGTAGAACCAGCCATTATTAACGCTCGTGAAAATGCGAAACGCAATGGCTTTGATAATACAGAATTTATCGTCGCTGATGCAGCCGTAGAAATGCCAAAACTTTACAAGGCTGGCGTACGTCCAGACGTCATCGTATTCGATCCAATCCGTGCAGGTTGTAAAGAAGAGGTATTGACATCTGCAGCTAGTATGGAACCTAACCGCATTGTCTACGTATCCTGTAACCCAGCAACTATGGCACGAGATATTGAAATTCTCACACACTACGGGTATGAACTAAAAGAAGTACAACCAGTGGATATGTTTCCAATGACAGCGCATGTTGAGACGGTAGCACTTTTGTCCAAACTCGATATCGATAAGCATATAGAAGTTGAAATTGAGCTGGATGAGCTTGATTTGACCAGTGCTGAAAGTAAGGCAACATATGCTCAAATCAAAGAATATGTTTGGAATAAATTTGAATTAAAAGTTCCGACATTATATATTACACAGATAAAAAGGAAATGTGGAATAGAATTACGAGAACATTACAACAAGTCTAAAAAGGAGAAACAAATTATTCCACAGTGTACACCTGAAAAAGAAGAAGCTATCATGGATGCCTTGAGACACTTCAAAATGATTGAATAGAAAAGAATGACAGCATATGACTTTCTGCATTTATGACATTCCTACTTGGTATAGGAACAGCTATTATTCCTTTCTTGCAAGGTATCAATGAGAAAATAGGCTCAATATAAAGATTGATAGGATCATTTTTATATTTAAAGGAGCGTTGAAATGATTGATAAAAGCAATAAAAATTTTGGGATAAATTTGCTAAGCTATATGCTCCTTTCATGAAAAAAGACAAAGGAGTATATGATAAAGTTTGCGAATACATTCGTCCTCATTTGAATAAAGACATGGAAGTACTTGAACTTGCTTGTGGCTCAGGACAATTATCGTTTAATCTTTCAAAGCATACGAAAAGTTGGATCGGTACAGACTTCTTCGAGCAAATGATTCAGGAAGCTAAAAAGCGTGGGGAATACGAAAAACTTACATTTGAAACAGCCGATGCAGTAGCATTATCCTATTCGTATGAAAAATTTGATTGTGTGTTAATTGCTAATGCACTTCATATTATGCCTAAACCGGATGAGGCGATGAAAGAAATATATAGGGTGTTAAAACCTAATGGGACTTTGTTCGCCCCCACTTTTCTATGGAAAGAGGGAAAGCAAAGAAAAATGATAAAAAGTTTGATGTCTATTTTAGGATTTAAGATGTATCAAGAATGGGATAAAAAGGAATTTGAAGATTTTATTAAAGAATATGGATTTTCAGTAGTTGAATGGAATTGTGCAAGCATTTACGCAGGAAAAGTGCCGGATATTTTATCATAATGTTGAGGGCAATATTGGAAAAGGAGCTTGCGGAAAAGGATAACCAATTCCCGTTTGTTGGGCTGATTTTCAAAGGCGGATAAGGTGAACAAAAGATAATTCATCGTATTGATTGGAGAAAGCATATGGAATTAACAAAAGCAGAGATTAAATTACTAAGAAAAGCTTATAGCGTTATGGCTGACACGCACAGCAAATATCACCCGGAGTCCGAAAAAGACATATCTGAATTTGAAAACAAATTCGAACCAATTTCGTCAGAATATCGATATTTACTCAAGGAATTTGGTGGCTGCCATTTTGTTGATCCATGGATTTTCACTTTAGAGGAATTAGGTTGTGTATACCCTGCTTTTATTGCAAACTATAGCGACGACGAAGAAAGCAACATATCAAATAATACTGTTTTTCCTATTGGCGGTTTAGGTGATGGAAGTTTAGTTTGTATTTTAAAGGAAACAGACAAAATTGTTGTTTTGCCACATGATGTATATGTGACATCGGTTGATGATTTAGAAATTATTGCAGAAAGTTTTAAGGAGTTAGTTTTTGGTTTAGCGGAACAGGGTATTGAGCTTGATAACCAAATTAAATAGCCAATAATGGACATTCGTGAAGTTCTTATTGATATAATGTGTACTTGCTAACTTGAATTTGTTGAGGAGACGGTTATATTAATGACAAGGGAATAGACCGAAGTCCTTAATTACGAATGCTTTATGCGATAGCGTTTCTGTAACAGCGAATCTTGGACATCAACAGCTAATGATAGTGAAGAAATCTTAGCTACTACACTTGATCATGAACTTATCGCAAAGTTTGCTAAAGAGTTTATGGAATTATATAATGGTATTTATTTTTAAGCAAAGAGAAATCAAAATTTATGGAGATAATTTCATTAGAAATTTAATGAAACTCTCGGTTTATTTGGAGAAAAGATGTATTGAATTCAGATATGAGAAAATATGCAGATATAAAAGACATAATTGAATATGGGTTAAATAATATTTCTGATAAGGAAAAAATAACAATGAGCCTGAAAGACTTTCTATACATTAGACGAGTTTTAGAGGAATATATGCGTTATCTACATAATCCTGATCATTATCCCGATATAGAAGCAATTCAAAATTTTTTAGGTGATATTTCTTCGGGAGGAGGATTTGAATGTTTAAGCACAGCTCTTTATAAAAAAGTACATAAAGTTGATTTGCCATCGAAGATTGAGAAAATGATTGATGATGGTGTATTTGAACACCCTCTTTATCCCAGTTACTATAAGAAAAACGAATAAGTAATAATTGTATAATATTGAAATGGTACAAAATATAAATTTATGTGGATACGTAAATTTGAAGTTGTAGGGGACTAATGATAATTTTCACACCACATTAAGGAGGTTGAGATGAAAAATATAACAAAGCTGATTACGAAAAGGTAGCAGAACATATCTATAAAACGTATGACGATTTTATGAAAAGTGATTGCTTTGTTACTTCATTAAAATTTGTTCAAGAACCAGAATTAGGAGAAGGAGATAGTCCGAGGAATATTTCCCAATATCCATTGGAAGATGTTTTAGAAAAATTTTATGTGGCGATTCAGGATTTTTATGAAGATTTGAATTATACCAGTGATGAGACTTGTTATTTGGAATTTTCGGCTTCAGATATGGAAGATATACAGAAACTACTTGGAATCGTAAATAAGCATGTATACAATAAGGAAGATGGGGATTATGTAGAGCTGGTAATTGAATAGTGTATTAAAATAATTGTACATTCTTATATCATCAATTTTGTACATTCTTGTATTGACATTTACACGTAGAGCAAGCCAGTATGAAGGATTGGCATTATTATAGAGATCCATTACGGGTTTATAGTCCAGATTTTGATATCTTAGTTTCTTACTTTAATCAAGTGTATCCTATTATAGATGCATCAGATAATACTGAAAGAGATAGATTTGATGTATGCTTTGATAATTGGATTAAGAAAGATTACTGGATTAAAATAATTCATAATATTGAAGTTGATCTTATAAACCTTAGTAAAGAAGAGCAAGAGTTTTTAAACACATTTATTGCTTGGATAAAGGAAGCACTTCAACATTCATCTGTTATAGTTGTTGAGGGAAATCTTTAAAAATCAAAACAGTATTTAATAACATAATCAATAAAGATAAGTTAAGATATAAATTAATTGATTTTAGCCCTTTGCTTTTGCGAAGGGCTTTTACAATATAATCATATATAAATATAATATAATTAGTATAAGTAGTTAAATTGTATTGAATGAGGTATGTGATGTGGGACTAATTTTAGATATTGATAAAATAATGTACCAATTGAGTAGGTGGAGACCAATATTTCATTCAGAAGCAGATTTTCAGTTTAGCTTAGCCTGGATGATTAAAGAACAATATCCAAATTGTGATATTAGACTAGAGTTTGTCCCTGAATTTAATCCTAATTTACATCTCGATATTCTTGTTATATTAGATGGTAAATGGATTCCTATTGAGCTTAAATATACGACAAGAAAATGTATTAAAACTATAAATGAAGAAGTGTATGTGTTGAAGGAGCAAGGTGCTAAAGATCAAGGTTGTTATAACTATTTAAAAGATATAATGCGTATAGAGGAGTTTAGAGATAAGAGTAGTAACTTTATTGAAGGTTATACTATTAAGATAACTAGTGAGATGTCTTATTTAAAACCGCCCATAAAAGCAAATTGTACATACGCTGAATTTTCTATTAATGATGGTTCTATTAAAACGGGATGTATGAATTGGTCCGATAATACAGGAAAAGGAACCATGCGTGGAATGGAATCACCTATAGTATTAACTGGTATATATCCTATACATTGGAAAGAATACTCTAA
Organism: Veillonella sp. ZSJB6; assembly: GCF_051549505.1. Taxonomy (NCBI): domain Bacteria; kingdom Bacillati; phylum Bacillota; class Negativicutes; order Veillonellales; family Veillonellaceae; genus Veillonella; species Veillonella sp. ZSJB6. Next base: position 140,966 of record NZ_JBPUGE010000004.1, read on the forward strand.
AGTTGATGATACTAATAGTGGTACTTTTATGTATCTTGTAAATACGATTAGTAAATAAAGTAGGAGACATATTATGTTTAAACCAATTCGTAAAAAGATAAATGAAATCGATCGCACTGCGACAGAAGCATTATTAACATCTAAGCGTCGTGGTATTTTGGCCATGAATGGAGATAATGGATACCCGTATGCCATTCCTATTAATTATTTTTATGATAATGAAACACAGAAAATTTATTTCCATGGAGCCAAAGCTGGTCATAAAGTAGATGCTTTAAAAGTTTCAGATAAGGTATGTTTTACAGTATATGGGGATGAGCGTATTGATGAATCTGAACCATGGGCCCCATATGTGCAAAGTGCAGTAGTATTTGGTAGATGCCGTTTATTAGAGGCCGGTCCAGAATCTATAGCTCGATTAAAAGAATTTGCTATGAAATATTATCCTGATGAAGCGTTAGCTGATGATCAAATTGCTCGTAATGGACGAGCAACACAGATGTTTGAAATCACTATTGAACATATGAGTGGCAAACAAGTACAAGAGAAATAGTAAGAAAGCCCTTCGCTCATGCGAAGGGCTTTTACTATACACTCATACTTATAAATGTAATATAATGTAATATAATGTAATGTAATATAATGTAATTAGTGATAATCATTTTAAAATATAGTTCTTGGGAGAGAGACATGATAGAGTTAAAGGATTTGGGTACGTTCGAATCTGTACCTGAAATAGTAATAGATATCGTAAAAGGCAATATCGTAGCTTTAGAAAATGCATTAGCAGAGGGATGGGATATTCATAAACCTATACAATTGGGGAAGTACAGTGAGTATTCCCCACTAGAATTAGCATTAGTAATGAACTGTTTTCCTAGTGTTCAATGGTTAGTTGAACATGGAGCAGATTTAAATTATGAAGAAAATCCAAGTTTCTTATTAGCTGTACGGTATGCTGATCAAAAGGTAATAGATTATGTTGTGAATCATGGTGCTAATATTCATGCCTTGAATTCTGTTGATGTAGATGCTTTTCAAGCTGCCTTATATGGCAAGAAATATGAGAATCTACAAATTATTCATGACTTAGGCCATACAGTACAAAAATATGGCGGTAAAGCTTTCAGAAATGCCATAACAGAGAACAATTATGAGGTCCTAGATTTCTTTATCCATAATGGTGTAGATATTAATTACAACAAGCCTGATTCTGTGTATCCTTTTAAGCCAACTCCATTATGTGTAGCTGCTCGGTACGTAGATTTACAGATGTGTAAATACTTGGTAGAACATGGTGCGGATGTGACCATCACGGAAAAAGATGGCATGCGTCCCTATAGCATTGCCATTGAAAAGGGCGATATGAAAATGGCGGAGTATTTTAAAACGTTAGAGCCTGAAGAGTTCCATGATAAACAGAATAAAATGGATCAATTAAAACCCTTTAAATTACCAAAGGCGTTAGTATCATTTTTAGAGGAAGATAATCTCTACTTTGAATTACCAGACTCTGATTTTATATCTGTTGAGTTTTTACCTTTACTTGATACAGTTCCATTTAAAGTGGGTCGTCGTAAACTATTACGACTATCTAAAGTTCTAGGCGAGTACAACGATTGGCAAATTGTATGGGATCCTAAGTCTAAAAAGATTAGTTGTTATGATACCGAGCATCAAGAGCTGCGAGAACTTTGTAAGTTTGATGAGTTCATGACAGATATGTCAGGTCAATTAGAAACCTTATTCTAATGTATATTGTAAAGTTGAGGAGATACATATGGCAGATGCAGTTGAGAAAACTTATACAGACTGGTCAATTGATGTAGGTGACTATAAGTATGAAGGGATTACTTTGAATGAGGTTGAGCAAAATCTCTATGCTATTGAGGATCAAGAGCAAGATTTTGTAGTTATCTCACCATCAAAGGCAATTCCCATAGATAATAAAATGTATAATTTCGTACAAGTTTGTAGTGATGAAGATACGGATTTATTACATATAGAGCTTAGTGTAACTAATGATGGCGAGCAAGGTGCGATAATATACGGTAAAAATGAGCTGGGCCCTCAAGAGGCATTACAGATAATAAAAGATTTTATTGCACATCATAAGGTACCATCATTAGATGATTGGGAAGTTGTACTAGATTTAAGACCAAAGATGGAAAGCTATGTAAAGGGTATAAACGATGACTAATCCTGTAATATATGATGATCAGTTAAGGCAATATACCATATCCTACGGAGGAATACAGTTTTGCTGGGATGAGAAACCAACAGATGCTAATTTAGATACGGCAAAGCTATTAGCTGCTAATTACCATAAAAATATAGATACAATTGTAACTTTCATCTATAACGAAATACGAGATTGGTATGGTGATGTAACTATTGATGAAGTGAAAAGACGGATTGGTACGCCTATTATTGAACCAGAACGAGATGCTGTAACCTATTGCGAGCAAACCTTTGATGATACACATATCTTTTCTTTTACATTTTTGGATGATGAATTCAAAGATTTACATTATTTTGCCATAGATGGATGATATATTTTTCATAATTTTGCTAGTATGACTTATGTGTGGAGTCTATTATGTTATATACACCGAATAACATTTTGTATAAGTATATTCGCTATCGATTTAGACGGATTCAGATTCAGTGCAATATGTTATATGATATAGCACCAGAGGAAGAAGATGAGATTTGTCGTAATCTATTAAAAAAGCGAGCGAAGATATTAATTCCAGTTGGCATATTATATTTTTTGCTATTTGGGGTTATCTTCGCTTGGCTGGTAGGAACAAGTGAGGACTTAAATCCGTTAATGCAATGGGAATTAAGCGTGATAGATTATGTTATACCCATTTTAAATACCATAGATATTAAGTGGTATGCATATCCTCTAGATCTATTATGGGTGGCAATTATATTAGCGCCTATAGCGATTATAAATGCATCTCCTTATATCATTGTTTCCTATATGGTAGATACTATTTTGATACGACGTGAGATAAAAGCTTTAATCAAAACTTATTCTATGAATGAGTAATTAAAAATTTAGATTATATCGGTTTAAACTAGGAGAGAGTATTATGGGTAATCTAAAAGACTTTGATTGGACCGGATTTTGGAACGATGTTGACTATGCATTTGAATCCTATATAGGTAAACCTGTTACTGATAAGGATATTAAAGCAGCTGAAGCAGATCTAGGTTATACATTGCCTGCTGCATATATTGAGCTACTTAAAAACCATAATGGTGGTGTAGTAAAGAAAAATTGTTTTATTAACGATGATGACGATTGTGTATATATAACAGGAATATATGGCATCGATAGAGATAAAAAATACTCTCTTTTAGGTGAGATGGGAAATGAGTTTTGGATTTCAAAAGTAAAATATCCCCCTATCGGTGTCGTTGTAGCTGATACGATTTCCGGTGGTCACGACATGATTTTCCTCGATTATCGTGAGTGCGGTCCTACCGGTGAGCCTAAGGTTTTACGAGTAGATCAAGAAGGTGATTACTCCATGACTCCCTTAGCAGATAACTTTGGTGACTTTATTAAGAACTTATATATCAGTATAGAAGATATTACGGATGAAGAGTTTCAAGAATTAAGTGATGCGGATAAGGTTAAGCTCCTTAATGAACAAGAGGACTTAGACATCAATCGTGCTATGGAGTTATTAACTAATATGGGCATCGATAATTTGTCTCCTAAACTATTAAGTACCTTAGGACGTATGTATAACAATAAGGGCCGTGCATCAGAGGCTATTGATTTATTTAATCGTATTGATGAAACACATCGCGATTGGTCTTGGTATTATCGCTGTGGCTATGCTCATGCGATGTTAGCTATTGGTGAAAGCTACGAATCTGAACATGTACAGAAGGCACTACAGTTAATAGAAACGGGCATAAAAATGACGAAAGAAGCCGGGTTAGATAAACAACTTGGTTGGTGTTGTGAAGTTGTTAAATACTTATTAACTCAAATCAAGCCAAAAGAGTACAAGGAGGATTATCCTTTGATATTTGAAACCATTAAGAATGTCTTTGATAATAAAAATAGTAAAAAGACTACAGAAGATAACCATATTGAAGACGCTAATGAAGACGAAGAGGATAACTATCCTACATATGATGTAGTACATTGGGTATTTAATAAGCAAACATATAGCAGAGAAGCGTTTTCAAAAGAATACAATGAAAATGTAAAGAAATATGTAGATGATGATCAATCAGATGACGACGATAGATTAGAAGAACCTGAAATTCTAGTAACCTATGAAGCTTGGATTGAAAGTGAAGACCAACTTTTTGATAATGAATGTGTTACAGACGAAGAATTGCTGGAAGAAGATAAAGAAGATGGCATGTGGCAGGTAGAAATTATGGCTCATCTTGTAGCGGATAATGGCACATATTTTAATAGAGAAGAATTGCTCTTTAAATTGCATAATTTGATGGCTAATAAAGAATTAGGCGATCATGTATTCTTTGAAGGTATTGAATACGAAGGCCATGAATGTGAAGGTTACGGTCTCATAGATAATGAAGATGGTATACCTGTATTCTATATTGTGTGTGGTAGCTAGTTAATAAAAAATAATAGTTAAGCCCTTCGCATAAGCGAAGGGCTTTTACTATACACGAAAACTTATAACAGTAATAAAATAAATTAAATTATTGTACTTATGTGCTTTGGGCTACGTTATTTTATATGGGTTTCGTGTAAAATATAAAAAAAATTTACACATTTTAAAATCGAAGCATTATTTAAATGACTACAAGGAGGACTATTCTATGATTTTTGATGCCATAAAAAACCTGTTTAACAAGGATGAGAATACTGAGGAAATTGAATATCTCGGTGTTGATAAAGATGGTAATAAAATATATGAAGGTTACTATCATGAGTTTAAGGGAATTCCTTGGGTGTTCAATAAAACTACTTATACTAAAGAAGAGTTTCTTAAGGCGTTTTATGAATGCTTAGAAGAGCATAACGTTAATCGTGATAATTTACCGCCATTAGTAGAGCCTGAAATTTTGGTAAGCTATGAAGCTTGGATTGAAAGTAAAAGTCAGCTTCACCCTAATGAATACTTATACGAAGATGATGAATTAGAAGAATACGATAAAGAAGACGGTATGTGGCAAGTTGAAATCTATGCTCGTCTTAAAGCAGATAATGGACAGTACTTTACTACTGAAGAGCTTCTTTTCAAGCTACATAACTTAATGGCCAATAAAGAGCTCGGTGATCATGTATTCTTTGAAAATCTAGCTTATGATGACCACGAATTCGATGGTGACGATAGCGATGATATCGACGATGATGATGAAGGTACTCCTGTATTTGTTGTATGGCTCGGTAGCTAGTTAAATAGCTGTTTTTGTCATTAACTATTATTTTAAAATCTGTAACCCATAGTTTTGTGTTGTTTGTTATAATTATCTTAAGATGATTTCATATACATATTTGTGCTATGAGGGGACGTGTGTTGTATGTCTTTAAGTGTTGAACAGTTTTTATCTTTATCTAATGCTGAACAGTTACAAACAGTTAAAGATCTTAATGATACTGGAAACGTAAAAACTATTATTGATGTGTTAACTAGTGTGGGCATAGAAAATTTATCTATACCTCTGCTAGGAGAGCTTGGTAGAGCTTATAACAATAATGGTAATGAAAAAGAGGCAATTAAGGTATTAGAGGCTATTGATGAAGCACATCGTGATGCGGTGTGGTATTACCGCTGTGCCTATGCGTATGGATCTATTGTTTTAGATAATAATGAAGCGTACACATCTGATACTATGCAACAGATGCTAAGGTTAGTAGATCAGGGTGTACGGCTAGCTACGGAATCGGAACTAGATGATATAAAATCGTATTGTTTTGAAGTCATGGATATGTGCTATATGCAAATGGACTTTGAAAAATGTGAAGCTGATTATCCTGATTTATGTGCTGCCTATAATGAGTATGTAGCTGCTAAAAAGAAGAAAAGAGAAGGTGTACTTCGTCATCGTACTATCACTGTTGAAGAGATACAAGCTACAGACGATATGTGGACCATTAATGAGCCCATGTACTGGACTATCAATATATATGGCTCATATGATGATTATTTAGAATCTGCAAAACCTTTTACTGTAGAGCAACGTTATCTCAATGCTATATCTTGGTACTTCGCAGAGGTTAATAATGGTGGACATCATCAGTTCTTCTATAACTCTACAGGCATTGTATGGGAGGATGCTCTTGCTGGCTTACGCCTCTTCAAGATGGCTCCATTAGCAGATAATTTACAATCTGTAATTGATTATTTTGGTGGGTCCATTCCATTTGATAGGGAAGAACGATGGACCATTTTGAAAGACTGGGAAAATGAAGAGGAGTTGTTTGATTTCCTCGATAAAAAAGATGATGTAGTATATGAATATGATGGAATCTATGAAGACACATTCGTACATGAACATCCTGAATTATTTGTATTTGATGGTACCTATAAAGTTCGAGAATAGACTTGGTGGGTTAATTAGGTCATATAATAGTAATATGACTATAAATATTACTTTCATCAAGCGTAAACTATATATTAGAGGTATTACATGTTAGATAAACAAGGCGTATATGATTGTTTACGTGACCATCATATCGATTTTGAAGTTACGGACCACGCACCGCTATTTAGTATGGATGACAAGCCTGATGTAGAGCTGCCATATCCTGAGTGGGATGCGAAAAATTTATTCATTCGAGACCACAAGCGGGAACACTACTATCTGATTACTGTTCGTGGTTCTAAGCGTGTAGATCTAAAACAGTTTCGGAAGGACCATAATCTGAAAAAGATTTCTTTTGGTTCTGAAGAAGAGCTATGGGATATATTAAAGATTAAACCAGGTCACGTATCTCCATTCTGCTTGCTCCATGATAAAGAGCGTAAGGTACATTACTATATTGATGCGGATTATAAAGATAATCTAATCGGTATCCATCCAAATCAAAATGACGCTACTGTATGGCTACAAGGAAAAGACTTAGTTAAATTAATTGAAGAACATGGTACAATAGTAGAATATATTACATTGTAATTTAGTCGAATCGGAGCATGTATGAATAGAAAATTATTAAAACGTATTCTTGTCACATCTGCTATTGCAGTATTAAGCGTAAGCACATCCTTTGCGGCTCTTGTTATGGAACGTGATGAAGGTTTAGATACAGCACCTAGTGTAGGTATGTATCGCTTCCAAGTACCTGCGGAATTACAAGGTGCATATAATAGTACGGGCGTAGCTAACTTAACTGCTTCTATGGAGAAAGAGCCTAACACATTATCTATGAACGTAGCTCATGTGAAAGGGAATCCATCTGAGTCTTATGTGGTAGAAATCTATAAAGATTTAGCGGCTATTGAAATGCATCGTAAATCTGATCAGTATCAAGCTTTTGTTAATGAAGTAGGTTCTAAATTAACAAATCGCAAAATGTATGATGTACAGTCTGTGCTATTGTTTGAAAAAAAAGATGCTTTATCTATCGTAAATGACGGTAAAGCTGTGGTGACATTGACAGAGTTTAATGTTGATAGCAATGATATCGATACAGTACAACGTCAATATCAACTAGATATAGAACGTGCTGTTCGAGACGATGCGGGTTATAAGGCAGGTTATGTGCTTCGTGAAAGAAACGCAAAGAATCATTGGTATGTGATCCAAATTTATAGTGACCAAGAAGCCTTAACAAAACATTTGAATAGTCCTGGTTATCGCTTTATGATGAGCCAAATCCAAGGTAGTCTACAAAATGTTTCTACAAAAGTACTAGATGGGGATATCCTCGTTAACCATGGTGGTCAAGCTTTTGTAAGACCTTAGTATTGGATATAATATAATTACGACTACAAATATAATTACAGTAAAGTTACTGCTAGCATATGCATATGTATGTGCTAGCAGTTTTTTTGTTATATAATAAGTAAAAGTCTTGATAGACTATAAGGAGTTACATATGACACAGCAAGAACGTTTATCTTATCTTGTAAAAGGATTAGTAGAAGAATATACAGAGAAATATAAAGACGAACATATTGAAATTCCTAATGATGAAGCAGAACAGTTTACACTTTTTAGGGCTTTATGTAATATTCGTGCTGCTGGTGCAATGCCTATTGAATGGATGAAAGTACAAGATGAATATTTAAATACATTGACTCTAGAAAAAGGTATTGTAAGGATTAAGGATATGGAGGAGAGGGCGCCTCAGATTTATTTGTGGCAAGGAGATATTACTCGATTATCTGTAGATGCTATTGTTAATGCTGCCAATAATCAATTACTTGGTTGTTTTGCGCCTAATCATAAGTGTATCGATAATGCCATTCATACTTTTGCTGGTATTGAGCTGCGTATGGAGTGTGCACGGATGATAGAATATATGGATATGCCTGAGAAAACAGGCGTGGCTCGTAAGACTTATGCCTATAATTTACCAGCCAGTCATGTTATCCATACGGTAGGGCCTATTGTTTATGATACTGTTACAGAGTTAGATAAAGAACAATTGGCATCATGCTATAGATCTTGCTTGGAGCTAGCTAATGCTTATAGTTTGAAGTCCATTGCATTTTGCTGTATTTCTACAGGTGAGTTTAGATTTCCTAATGAATTGGCGGCCCAAATTGCTATCGATACGGTGCGTACCTATTTAAAAGAAACTAATAGTAAAATACAAGTGGTATTTAATGTATTTAAGGATATAGATTATGAAATCTACAACAAATTATTGGGATAATATAGAACGTGTAAAAGATTTTTTGAATACCGCTGATGCGGTACTTGTAGGTATTGGGGCAGGTATGTCAACTGCGGCTGGATTTACCTATAGCGGTGAACGCTTCCATAAATATTTTGAGGACTTTCACAAAAAATATGGCATTACAGATATGTATTCTGGCGGGTTTTATCCATTTGAAAGTATGGAAGAGTACTGGGCGTGGTGGAGCCGTCATATATACTATAATTGCTATGATGTTCCCGTAGGAGAACCTTATGTACAGCTGATGAAGTTATTACAAGATAAGAATTACTTTGTAATTACCACAAATGTAGATCATCAAATGCAATTGGCGGGCGTAGATAAAAATAGACTCTATTATATGCAAGGTGATTATGGATTATGGCAGTGCTCCGATCCATGTCATCAAAAAACGTATGATAATGAAGAACAAGTGCGTCGTATGGTTAAGGAACAAAAGGATATGAAAATTCCTACCGAGTTAATTCCTCACTGTCCTAGATGTGGTGAATTGATGACAATGAACTTACGTATTGATGGCACCTTTGTACAAGACGAAGGTTGGTATGCGGCACAAAACAGATATGTAGACTTTATAGAACGATATAAAGATAAAAAGCTTATCATGCTAGAACTTGGTGTTGGCTATAATACGCCGATGATAATCAAATACCCATTTATGCGGATAGCACATGATAATATAGACGCATTATATGTACCAATTAATATAGAAGACCAACCTATACCTTTTGAAATTCATAAAAATACTGTATCATTTAATAATGACATACAAAAGGTTATGAATGATTTGTTATCTTAAGAAGGAGTTAATGTACTATGAATTATAAATACACCTATGAAAGCCCATTAGGAACTATGGTTATGCTTGGTACATTATCATACTTAACAGATTTATTTTTTATTGATGAGGTTCATGCACCAACTTATGGTGATGCGGAGTATATAGAGCAACTAACAGGTCCATTTGAAGTGACAATTATGTGGCTAGACCAATATTTTAATGGTAAAAAGCCTTTTATTACACCTCCTATCCAATTAGAAGGGACAGAGTTCCGTAAGTCTGTATGGTCTATATTACAAACCATACCTTATGGCAACACGACAACATATGGAGATATAGGTAAACAGATTGCACAGCAACAGGGGAAAGAGAAATTCTCGGCTCAAGCTGTAGGCGGTGCAGTAGGGCATAATCCTATTTCTATTATCATTCCATGTCACCGTGTTATTGGTAGCAACGGTAAATTAATGGGCTATGCAGGGGGCATTGAACGAAAAAAATATATGCTAGATTTAGAGGCAAAGCATAAATAAAGTAATAGTAAATATAAAACATAGATAATAATAAATGAGATAATAACAAAAGAGATTACTCCTATGTATAGTCATATATACATAAAGGTAATCTCTTTTTTGTATTTAGATATATTTAGTTGTAATGTAACTAGATATAGTTATGTAAATAAATATAGTAATAACTAGAATATGAGCAAATAGAATTCTTTAATATTGTACCTATTTTAAATAAATTTGCTTTCTAAAGTACCAATACCGCTTATAGAAACAGTAACAGTATCTCCTGGTTTTAACCAAGAATACTTACTTTCATTTTTACCTAATACTACTCCACTAGGTGTACCTGTAAAGATAATGTCACCTTCTTGGAGTGTCATATAGGATGATAGAAAAGCGATAATGTCATAAGGCTTAAAAATCATTTGTTCTAGCTTGGCTTGTTGACGTAGTTCACCATTTACTGTTGTCGTAATAGTAGCACTTTCAAAGTCAAAATCCTCAGGAGTCACTATAGTAGGACCGATAGGGGCAAAGTGATCAAGGGATTTGCCAAGAATCCATTGGGAGCCTCTAAACTGTAAGCTACGGGCGGAAACATCATTGCCAATTGTATAACCTAATATATGGTCTTTCGCATGTTCTGGAGATATATTTTTTCCAGATTTACCAATGATGATAACTAGCTCGCCTTCATAGTCATAATGGAATGCTTCGTCTTCGATGATAATGGTATCATGATTATTTGCAAGAGCATTTGATGTTTTCATAAAGATTTCTGGGAAATCATGTGTAGCTAGACTAGTTTCGGCAATATGATCAGCGTAGTTAAGCCCGATACAAATGATACTTTTAGGATTAGGAATTAAAGGGTGTTTATTTTTGTTCATAATAGGAACCTCCTAATAGGGTGGGATATGTGTATCTAAAGATTATTATAATATAAATGAGGCAGAAGCTATACTGAAAAGACACTATAATTCATCATCTCTATAGAATCTATTGAAATTACAAGATGATAGTGATAAGATTAAATGTATATCAATATAAATGGAGGTTATTGTTATGAGCAAGAATATCGATTGGGATAATCTCGGTTTTGGTTATGTAGAAACCGACTACCGTTATTTGACTACTTATAAAGATGGTAAATGGGACGAAGGTGGCTTGATTACAGATGCTAACGTCACTCTTAACGAATGTGCAGGCGTATTCCAATATGCGCAAACTGTATTCGAAGGCTTGAAAGCATACTACACTAAAGATGGTCACATCGTATGTTTCCGTCCTGATCTAAACGCTGAACGTTTAAATCAATCTTGTGAACGCCTTGTAATGCCTACATTACCTGAAGGCCGTTTTATTGAAGCTGTAAAAGAAGTGGTAAAAGCTAACAAAGACTTTGTTCCTCCTTATGGTCATGGTGCAAGCCTTTATATTCGCCCATATATGATGGGTACAAATTCCGTTATTGGTGTAAAACCTGCTGATGAATATCAATTTCGTGTATTTACAACTCCAGTAGGTCCTTATTTTAAAGGTGGCGCTAAACCAATAAAAATTCGTATCACTGATTTTGATCGTGCAGCTCCTCATGGTACTGGCCATATTAAAGCTGGTTTAAATTATGCTATGAGTTTATATGCTATTACTGATGCTCATAACAAAGGTTATGCAGAAAATATGTACCTTGATGCGGCTACTCGTACACATGTAGAAGAAACTGGTGGTGCTAACTTTATCTTCATTACTAAAGATGGTAAGTTAGTAACACCTAAATCTGATAGCATCTTGCCATCCATTACACGTCGTTCCTTGATGTATGTAGCAGAACATTACCTTGGTATGGCTGTAGAACATCGTCCTGTTCATAAAGATGAATTAAAAGACTTTGCTGAAATCGGTCTTTGTGGTACAGCAGCTGTAATTTCTCCAGTAGGTCAAATCGATACTCCAGAAGGTACTATTAATGTACCGGCTGGTATGGATGATATGGGTCCTATTACTAAAAAATTATATGACACATTACTTGGCATTCAACATGGTGAAATTGAAGCTCCTGAAGGCTGGGTAGTTAAAATTTGCTAGTCTTTTAGTAGATTATATAATTTAACATGTAAATAGAAACGGCATCTATCGTTTGATAGATGCCGTTTTTGTTTTTATTTTAGTATTTTAATAAAGTAAGATATTAGCAATAAATCTATTAAGTATAAATCTATTGGTACAATAGTAAACCATTAGTTAGATTTTGCTCTACTAGCCACTTTAGCCATGAATTTTTCGTTATTAATAACAAATCGTTCATGAGTTCCTCGACCAATGATACCAATACCATCAGATGCTTCGATGTCAAAGGTGATTTTACGTCCTTCTACAGCACTAACTATAGCTTTAGCAGTTACAGTTGCACCAAGTGGAGTAGGGGCCTCATGAGTAATGGATAGAGCGATACCTACAGTGCCTTCGCCGTCTTCTAAATATGGTTGTACTGCTGCTTGTGCTGCTTCTTCCATTAATGCACACATAGCTGGTGTAGCAAAGACCTCTAAAGAACCGGACTTCATTGTTTTTGCGATATTGGATTCTGTAACTGTTACTGTAGCCGTAGCTGTTTGACCTGCTGATACCATAATATACCTTCTTTCATTAAGAAAATTCTCGTTATAATAGTATTATACATCTTTCGATAATTTTTATGCTAATTTAATTATACGTATCTATAAAAATAAACTATATGCGTTCTTATATAACAGTTCTATAGAATCCGTGATATAATGGAACTAGTTTTTTATAAAACGAGGTATATATGAGTACAAAAAAATTAAAGCCTTCTGGTGAAGGTTGGGTACAGTTAATAGCAGGCATTGGTTTTGTCATTCTATTAATTGCCATCAATATAGTAGATCCTACATTTTATCCTACCATGTGGCATTTAGCGACGAGTGGATCTATGGATGAGATAGCAGAATATATTCAAGGCTTTGGCCCAATGGCCATGGTTGTTAGTATGCTCCTTGATATTTTTGTTAATGCTGTTGGTTTTCTACCATCTATCTTTATATCTACCGCAAACGGCCTAGTATTTGGTATGTGGCCAGGCATAATTATTTCTTGGCTTGCAGAAACGATTGGCGTAGTCATTAGCTTTTATATTATGCGTTACTTTTTACGTGATACAGCAGATAAGCTTATTGCTAAGAGTACAGTATTGATGAAAGTAGATGATTTTTCTGGTAAAAATGGTTTTGTGGTCATGTTATTTGCCAGATCCTTACCATATTTTCCATCTGGTGTTATCACAGCACTTGGTGCCATTAGTAAAATTAAACCGAGAGATTATATCTTAGCAAATTTAATTGGTAAATTCCCATCCACAGCTCTTGAGGTAGCTATCGGTACAGATATTGTAAATTTTCAAGAGAATATGGGGCGATTAGGAATCATCGTAGTTGTTGCAGGTATTGTATACTTCATTCTTTGGAAAGTATATAAGAACTACATCAATAAGAAAAATGCTGAACAAGAGCACGATCCTAATGCTTAACAATCTCTAATTAATTAAATGTTATTCAATTTAGTATATATGAAAGAGGCGATAGTATGAGCTTTTATCTTCCTGAACGCGTAACCTTAAAAGGTCCAAATTTTATTCGTGAAGTATTCGAACGTGGTGTAGGTGTAGAGGGTTTTATTAGTTTTGGTATCGGTAATCCAGCACCAGAAGCGATTCCTGTAGAAATCATCGAAAAGGCTTTTGATGAAGTGGTTCACTCTAATCCAATGAGTCTTTTACAATATGGACCAATGCAAGGTGATGCACGTTTAGCGGAATTGACATTAGATCGTCTTGTAAAAGCACATAAGATGAATCCAGAAGGCCAAGGCCTTATTATTTCTAATGGTGCAGGTCAACTATTAGGTCTTGTACCAATTACTGTATTGGAACCTGGTGACGAAGTATATATGGATGAATTTACTTTCACAAGTGCCATCAATTCTGTACGCAACATGGGCGGTAAAGCATTAGGCATTAAGACTGATGAGTACGGCATGATTCCTAGTGAATTAGAAAAAGCCGCTCAGTCTGGTAAGGGTAAATATATTTATCTCATTCCGAATTTCCAAAATCCTACAGGTATTACAATGCCATTGGAACGCCGTAAAGAAATTTACGCTATTGCCTCTAAATATGATTTATTCATCTATGAAGATGATCCATACGGTGAAATTCGTTTTGCTGGTGAATACATTCCAACATTTAAATCTTTTGATACAGAAGATCGTGTTCTATATGCAGGTTCGTATTCCAAGACATTATCTGCAGGCTTACGCGTAGGTTTCCTATTTGGCCCAGCAAAGGTAATCGAAGCTATCCAGGCTCTAAAGAATAATACAGCTGGTCAAATGCCATTAGTTACGCAAAAGGTAGTAGCTAAAGTTCTTGATACTATTGACTATGATGCGCACTTAGAAAATGTACGTAAAGTTTATAAAACAAAATGTGATGCCTTGTTAAATGCTTTTAACAAGTATGCAAGCTCTAAGGTTAAGTTAACACAGCCTACTGGTGGTATGTTCGCATGGATGACGATGCCTGAGAATGTAGATTGTGATGAATTCTTCGAAACCTGCATGAATCGTAATATAGGGATTATTAAGTGTGGTGCCTTTGCTGCAGATGGAGCCGGAGAAGGTCATGCATTCCGTTTGAGCTATACAGTACCAACAGTAGAAGAAATTACAAAAGGCATGGAAATTCTTGGAGCTTTAACTAAAGAATTCTGTGGTGAGTAATATATTGATAAAGTTTGATATGACATGATACAATGTAACAGTAGATACATTGTATCTACCATATAGAAAAAAAGTTTTACATATAGATGTGAGGTAGTTCCTCAAAGAAAGTAGGTGTTTACTATGGGTTGCGGTAGCAGCAGTGATTGTGGCGGATGCCCATCTCAATCCTCTGGTTGCGGTGGCGGCGCTCCTCAACAACCTCAAGATCTTACAGCTCCATTACACGAGCTTAGTTCTGTTAAACATGTAATCGGCGTAGTATCTGGTAAAGGTGGCGTAGGTAAATCCTCCGTTACAAGCTTAATGGCTATTACTATGGCGCGTAAAGGTTACAAAGTTGGTATTCTCGATGCAGATATTACAGGTCCTTCAATTCCTAAAATGTTTGGCATCAAGGAAAAAGCATATGCTGACGAAATTGGTATGTATCCTGTAAAATCTAAAGGCGGGATTGACGTTATGTCTGTTAACCTCCTTTTGGAAAACGATACAGATCCTGTTTTATGGCGTGGTCCTATTTTGGGTAATGTGGTAAAACAATTCTATAGTGATGTTATTTGGAAAGACATCGATTATTTATTCGTTGATATGCCGCCAGGAACAGGTGACGTAGCAATTACTGTATATCAATCTTTAAAATTGGATGGTATCATCATTGTTACATCTCCTCAAGACTTGGTATCCATGATTGTTGAAAAAGCAGTTAAGATGGCTGATTTAATGCAAGTGCCTATTATTGGTGTAGTGGAAAACTACTCTTACTTCCATTGCCCAGATAACGGTAAGGATTACCAAATCTTTGGTGAAAGCCACATTGAAGAAATCCTTCAAAAATACGGTCTATTATTGTTGAATCGTTTGCCAATTGATCCAACTATTGCAAATCTTTGCGACCAAGGTGATATTGAGTCTATCGAAAAAACAAACTTAGAGAACGTATCTCTACCTGAATAGGATTTATATGATGATGAAAGCTGTGCATACCTAGTGATGCACAGCTTTTTCTCATTTCTTTTTATGTTGTAATATATTATATTTATCATAAGAAGATATAAATATATTTCTAACTTCACATACTACTGATATATACTGAAGACACCGTAAGATAGGAGGCTTAGTGTGTGTGTTATAGTCACCTTGCGATGCCTTGGTATTTCAGCAGTTATATATTTTAGTTTTTTCCTATGTAGGAGGTATGTGTATGAAAAAACTGTTAAATTGGATTATTCCAGCGGTCTTTGGTATAGGCCTATGGTTTATTCCAACGCCTGAGGGTTTAACACCTCAATCTTGGCATTTATTCGCCATCTTTGTTGCTACTATCGTAGGCTTTATTACTCAGCCATTACCGATTGGTGGCGTATCTATCATTGTAATTACTGTGGCGGCTTTGACTGGTACTTTGAAAATCGGCGAAGCTATCTCTGGTTTTGCTAACTCTGCTATTTGGTTAATCGTAGGTGCGTTCTTATTCTCTCGTGGCTTTATTAAAACTGGTTTGGGGAAACGTATTGCGTATAATTTGATTGCTGCTTTTGGTAGTAGCTCCTTACGTTTGGCTTATGCATTAGCATTATCTGATTTAATTTTGGCTCCAGCAACTCCATCTAATACAGCTCGTGTAGGTGGTGTTATCATGCCAATTACTACAAGCTTGGCAAAAGCGTTCGGTTCTGAACCTCAAGATGGTCCTCGTAAAATTGGTTCCTTCTTGATGCAATCTATTTATCAAGTTAATACAATTACATCTGCTATGTTCCAAACATCCATGGCTGGTAACACATTGGTTGCAGCATTGGCGCTTCAATCTTTCGGTATTGGTATCACATGGGGTGATTGGGCTATGGCTGCCATCGTGCCAGGTATTATTGCATTGATCATTATGCCGTACTTTATTTACAAAGTATATCCACCTGAAATTACAGATGCTCGCGAAGCACAACAAATGATTAAAGAAGAGTTAAAAGGCCTTGGTAAAATGTCCTTCCAAGAATGGGTTATGCTAGGCGTATTTGTTTTGGCTTTAGTTTTATGGGCTACTTCTCAATTTACTAAAATTGATGCTACAACTGTTGCATTCTTAGGTATTTCTATTTTGCTTGCTACAAGTGTTCTTGTATGGGACGATGTTAAAAGTGAAAAAGGTGCTTGGGATACATTAGTTTGGATGGGTACATTGATGGGCTTTGCCGGTTTCTTGTCCAAATTGGGCTTTATTAAATGGGCAACAGTACTTGTAGGCGGTTATATTCCAGAAGGATCTTGGATTATTGCCTTCGTTATAGCTGTACTTATTAATACATATTCCCACTATGTATTCGCATCTTTGACTGCACATATTTCTGCAATGTTCGTAGCATTTTCTGCAATTGCTATCTCTGCAGGTGCACCACCAATGTTGACACTGTTGATGATTGCATTCACATCTAACTTGTGTATGTCTTTGACTCACTATGCAGCAGGTCCATCTCCAGTAATCTTCAATACTGGTTATGTTCCTCAAAATACATGGTGGAAACTTGGTTTCTTCGCATCCGTAATCAACTTGATTATCTTTATGGGACTTGGTTCCGTATGGATGAAAGCAATCGGTATGTGGTAAGAACTGAAAACGATAAAATAATATACTTGTAATACATAAAACTTTAGATTTTAGAGTTGTTTTGATATGTAGTTACAAAATATACGGAAAGCCGTCCCGTTTGGGACGGCTTTTTTGTGATAAAATAAGTGTAGTTAATATATTATTAATGTATATGTTGTAATATTATACATATATGAACTATTCCTAGTGAATAAAAGAATTGCATCATTATTTTACATAGGAGGAAACTATGAAATTTGATAATGAACAGTTATTGAAATATATTGGTGCTTGCACATCTCCATACCATACGGTTGATACAAGCTTGCAAATGTTATTGGACTCAGGATTTACAGAACTTAATTTAGATGATGAGTGGCAATTAGACTCTGGTTCTTATGTTGTTAATGTATTTGGTACTACATTGTTTGCCTTTCATATAGGGAAAAAACCTGAAGATACATTACGTATTGCTTCGGCGCATACGGATTTTCCTGCGATCCGTGTTAAACCTAATCCTATTACCTCTGTAAAAGGGTACACAAAACTGAATGTAGAAATGTATGGTGGTCTCATTGAAAATACATGGCTTGATCGTCCTCTAGGAGCGGCTGGTACCGTAGTATTAAAAGGTGATAATGCCTTTGATGTTGATTCTGTATTGGTTGATACAAAACGTCCTATTGCAATCGTTCCAAACTTAGCTATACATATGAATCGCACCGTTAATGATGGCGTTAAATTAAATCGCCAAAAGGAAATGCTTCCTATATTAATGATGGATCGTAAGGATAAGGAACAATCAATAAAATCTTTACATGATAGTAATAATCCAAGTTTATTCCCAGAGTCTGATACTCAATATGATGATTGGACTATGTTCTTAGCTGATGAAGTCAATTGTGAGCCATCTGAAATTTTGTCCTATGAAATGACATTATATCCAACAGAACAAGGCTGTGTCTTGGGCACAGAAGGCGATTTTATTAGTGCACCGCGTTTAGATAATTTAACATCTTGCTTTGGTGTACTTTCCGGGATTATTCAAGCTCGTAAACATAATGCTAATGGTGTACGCTGTGCTATTCTCTTTGATAATGAAGAGGTAGGGAGTCGCACAAAACAGGGTGGAGCAGGTATGCTTTTACCAAACCTTATTAAACGTGTATATGATGCATTAGGATATTCCAATCAAGAAATGGAAAGTTTCATTTCAAAAGGATTTATGGTTTCCTCTGATGTAGCCCATGGTTTACATCCAAATTATCCTGAGAAAAATGATATCACTAATATTCCTACACTTAATAAAGGGGTAGCCCTAAAAATAGCATGTAGCCAATCTTATGCAGGTGATGCAAGAGCCATTGCCATTGTTAAAGGTTTGTGTGATGAAGCTGAAGCAAACTACCAAATTTATGTAAATCGTTCTGATATACCAGGAGGGTCTACAGTTGGATCTATTTCATCTGCTATGTTGCCGATGAGAACCATGGATGTAGGCTTACCATTGTTGGCAATGCATTCTGCACGTGAGTTGATGGGGGCCAATGACCAAGAACAACTCAACCGATTAATGAATCATTTCTTAGGTGATTAATTATATAGTATATAGAAATAGTTCGATGTACATCGATAAAAGACATATGAGTTTTACTCATGAACAGCGGATAATGTATTTTATGATTTCGTAATTAATATAATCCTTTAAATATGTGGAAAATATTGTATAATAGTGATATGTAATTATGAATATAATGCTCATCATAAAAAATGATGAGCTATCCAAATATATTATTTTGACTATAAGTATAGGAAATATTCATATATTAATAAAAATGAAAGCTGATAGTTCACATTAGTGGAAGCTAGTAGGAGGCAATACATGAGAAAAATTAAATCCGTATTGGTTGCCAACCGTGGTGAGATCGCAATCCGCGTGTTCCGTGCATGTAATGAAATGGGCATTAAAACTGTAGCCATTTACTCCAAAGAGGATACATTATCCTTGCACCGTAACCAAGCTGACGAAGCCTATCTCGTAGGGGAAGGTAAAAAACCTGTTGAAGCATATCTTGATATTGAAGATATTATCCGTATTGCAAAAGAACATGATATTGATGCTATCCATCCAGGTTATGGTTTCTTGTCTGAAAACGAAGAGTTCGCTCGTCGTTGCGGTGAAGAAGGTATCATCTTTATCGGACCTCATGTAGAACATTTAAATATGTTCGGCGATAAGGTTAATGCTCGTGCACAAGCTAAATTGGCAGATATCCCAATGATTCCAGGTTCTGATGGGGCATTGCGTGATTTTGAACAATTAGAAGAATTTGCAAATACTCATGGTTTCCCATTGATGATCAAAGCCGTAAATGGCGGCGGCGGCCGTGGTATGCGTGAGGTTCATCGTAAAGAAGATCTTCGTGATGCATATGATCGCGCTAAATCTGAAGCAAAAGCTGCTTTTGGCGATGATGATGTATATGTAGAAAAACTTATTGTTGAACCTAAACATATTGAAGTACAAATCTTAGGTGATGAACATGGTAATGTAGTTCATTTACATGAACGTGATTGCTCTGTACAACGTCGTCACCAAAAGGTTGTTGAAATGGCTCCAGCTTTTGCATTGCCATTGGAAACTCGTAAAGCCGTATGTGATGCAGCCGTTAAAATCATGAAAAATGTTGGCTACGTTAATGCGGGTACTGTAGAATTCTTGGTAACTGCTGATGGCTCCTTCTATTTCATCGAAGTTAACCCTCGTATCCAAGTAGAACATACTGTAACAGAAATGATTACAGATATTGATATCGTTCATTCTCAAATCCGTATTGCTGAAGGTTATGACTTACATAGCCCAGAAGTAGGTATTCCAGCACAAGATGAAGTTCCTTGTAAAGGTACTGCAATCCAATGTCGTATCACTACAGAAGACCCTAAAAATAACTTCATGCCTGATACAGGTAAAATCTTGGCATATCGTAGCTCCGGTGGCTTTGGTATCCGCTTAGACTCTGGTAATGCTTTCACAGGTGCCGTAGTAACACCTTACTATGATTCCTTGCTTGTAAAAGCGACTGCATTCGGTCCTAACAACGAAGAAACTATTCGTAAAATGCTTCGTTGTTTAAAAGAATTCCGTATTCGTGGCGTTAAAACTAATATTCACTTCTTGATTAACGTTCTTGAAAATCCTGAATTCCAAAGCGGTAACTACACTGTTAACTTCATTGAAGACCATCCAGAATTGTTTGAATTAAAACCAGACCGCGATCGTGGTACTAAATTATTACGTTACATTGCTGACGTAACAATCAATGGCTACTCTGGTGCAGGTCCTCAAGTGGTACCTGATTTTGAACCAATTCAAATGCCATCTGATTTAGATGTATCTCCAGCAGCTGGTACAAAACAAAAATTTGATGAATTAGGACCAGAAGGCTTCAGTAAATGGTTATCTGATCAAAAACAAGTATTCTTTACAGATACAACATGGCGTGATGCTCACCAATCCTTATTTGCTACACGTTTACGTACCATTGATATGGCACGCGTAGCTGGTCGTGCTGCAAAAGGTGTTCCTAACTTATTCTCCTTGGAATGTTGGGGCGGTGCTACATTCGACGTATCCTATCGTTTCTTACATGAAGATCCATGGGAACGCTTACGTATGTTCCGTCGCGAAGTGCCTAATACATTACTTCAAATGCTTATTCGTGGCGCTAATGCTGTAGGTTACACATCTTATCCAGATAATGTAGTTCGTCAATTTATCCAACGTGCTGCTGCTAATGGTATTGATGTATTCCGTGTATTCGATAGCTTAAATAGCCTTGATAATATGCATGTAGCTATTGATGAAGTTCGTGCACAAAACAAAATTGCTGAAGTAGCATTGTGCTATACAGGAGATATTCTTGATAGCAACCGTCCTAAATACAATTTAGACTACTATGTAAATATGGCTAAAGAGCTTGAAAAAGCGGGTGCTAATATTATTGCTATCAAAGATATGGCTGGTTTATTGAAACCTCAAGCTGCTTATAATCTTGTATCTGCTTTAAAAGATGCTGTTACTGTACCGATTCATTTACATACACATGAAGGTTCTGGCAATGCTATCTATTCCTATGGTCGCGCTGTAGATGCTGGTGTAGACGTTATCGACTTAGCATACTCTGCATTTGCTAATGGTACATCTCAACCTAGCATGAACTCCATGTACTATGCATTGAGTGGACATGAACGTCAACCTGAAATGAACATTGATTACATGGAAGAAATGTCGCATTACTTTGGCAGCATTCGTCCTTACTACAAAGGTGTAGATAAAGCAGAAGCATATCCTAACACTGAAGTATATCAACATGAAATGCCAGGTGGCCAATATTCCAACTTGCAACAACAAGCTAAGATGGTAGGCCTTGGTGATCGTTGGGCTGATATTAAGAAAATGTACCACCAAGTAAATATGATGTTTGGTGATATCATCAAAGTAACGCCTTCCTCTAAAGTTGTAGGTGATATGACATTGTACATGGTACAAAATAACTTGACTGAAAAAGATATTTACGAAAAGGGCGATGTATTAGACTTCCCTCAATCCGTAGTTGAATTCTTTGAAGGTCGTCTTGGCACTCCATACCAAGGATTCCCTGAAGAGTTACAAAAAATTATCTTGAAAGGTGCAAAACCAATCACAGTTCGTCCAGGTGCAGTATTGCCTCCAACAGACTTTGAACATGTTCGCAATGAATTGAGTGAAATGGGTGCTCAAACAACTGATGAAGATATCAGTGCATATTGCTTGTACCCTAAGGTTTACCAAGATTACAATAAATTTAAAAAAGACTTTGGTAATGTATCTGTACTTGATACTCCAACATTCTTCTTCGGTATGAAACGGGGCGAAGAAATTCAAGTAACTATCGAAAAAGGTAAAACACTTATCATCAAAATGAACGGCTTATCTGAACCAGATGAAGATGGTAACCGTATCGTATTGTTCGAGTTCAATGGTCAACCTCGTGGTATTAAAGTTCATGATAAACATGCTAAGACTACTGGCGTTGTTCGTCGTAAAGCGGATGAATCTAACCCTGGTGAAATTGGTGCTACATTGTCTGGTTCCGTTGTTAAGATTCTCGTTAAAAATGGTCAATCTGTAGCTAAAGGTGAGCCATTGATCGTTACAGAAGCGATGAAGATGGAAACAACAATTACTGCTCCTATCGATGGTATCGTAGAAGAAATCCTAGTTCGTGAAGGTAGCCGCATCGAATCTGGCGACTGCTTGCTTCGCGTTGAAGATGCTCCTAAACGATAGTTAGAATAGTACATAAAATTAAAAATATTATTTCTAAAGTATTTCATAACATAAAATGCTCTAGAATAATGGAAGAATCCCTAGGAAATCCTAGGGATTCTTTGTATTTTAAAGGCTTTCATGGTACTATATATAGTAGAGAAAATGGGCGTATTATGCACTATTTTAGAGTGATTATTAAAAAAGGAGTAGTAACAGATGAGATGTCCTTATTGCCAACACACAGACACGAAGGTAACAGACTCTAGAACGACTGATGAAGGTAATAGTATTCGCCGTCGCCGCGAATGTATCAATTGTGGCCGTCGCTTTACTACCTATGAAATTATAGAAGAAGTACCACTTATGGTATTAAAGAAAAACGGACGTCGTGAATTATTTGATCGCGGTAAATTATTAAATGGTCTATTGCGCTCTTGTGATAAACGTACCGTACCAATGTCTGTGATGGAACAAGTAGTGAATGATGTAGAGCGCGATATTCGTAATGAAATCAACCAAGAGGTAACTACGGATCGTATAGGTGAACTTGTATTGCAACAATTAAAAGATATCGACCAAGTTGCATACGTTCGCTTTGCTAGCGTATATCGTAAGTTTGATAATATTGATAGCTTTATGGAAGAACTGAAAGCATTAAAAAAACTAGATGCTAAAAAACCAAAACGTAGTTAATTACTAATACTATATGTGAGGCTTTATGATAGATTTACACTGCGATACGATTATGAAGTTAATAGATTATCCTAGTAATGGAGATTTGTATCGTAATACTTGGAAAGTCGATATAGAAAAATTACAAAAGGCTCACAGCAAGGTGCAGGATTTTGCATTATTTATCAATCTTGGTGATACAAATGACCCTTATGGTCGTTATGAAGCGATGCGTAATTTATGTACATCACAAATTCATCACTATGGAGAGCACATACAACATGTGCTCTCTTATCAAGATGTAGAGTCTGTATATGAGACTGGCAAGATTGGAGCTCTCATGTCTATTGAAGAGGGCGGCGTACTAGGCGGCGATTTAGATAAATTAAAACAAGCTTATCAAGATGGGGTTCGACTTATTACGCTTACTTGGAATTATCCAAATGGATTGGGTGAGCCCCATTGTGGTGAGCAGCATAAAAAATTAACATCGAAAGGTGTTGAATTTGTGGAGGCTATGCAAGATTTAGGAATTATCGTTGATTGCTCTCATTTAAATGATGCAGGTACAGAGCAATTAGGAGATATTTTAGATGTACCTTTCATAGCATCTCACTCGAATGCGCGCGAAGTTACAGCCCATACAAGAAACTTACCGGATAATCTAATTAAGCTGATTGCCAATAAGGGTGGCGTTATAGGCCTTAATTTTGCTCAATCTTTTTTAGGTACATCACCCATAAGTCGGATTGAAGATATCGTAAAACACGGCTTATATCTCATCAATAAGGGCGGGGAAGATGTTGTGGCATTAGGAACCGATTTTGATGGTATTAAGCCGGATACAGAAATTAAAGACACTTCTGAAATGTATCGATTATACGATGCATTTAAAGAAGCTGGTTTATCTGAGGAACAATGTGAAAAATTATTCTGGAAAAATGCAGATAGACTGTTAAAGGAGATTTTATAATGACTGATTTAAATCCAATCATTGCAGATCGTTTTACGGAGCATTTGGAAGTCTTTGGTAAGACAATGGAGCATATGGATACCATTCAAGAGATTGCCTATCGCTGTAAGGCGGCTTTAGAAAATGGCAATAAAATTTTGTTCTGTGGTAATGGTGGCTCTGCTGCGGACTCTCAACATTTAGCAGCAGAATTAATTTGTCGCTTTAAAAAGGAACGACGCTCTCTAGCGGGTATTGCATTGACTACTGATACATCTGCATTAACAGCTATTGCAAATGACTATGATTTTGAATCTGTTTTTGCACGTCAAGTAGAGGGCTTAGGCCGTACAGGTGACGTTCTCATTGGGATTTCTACATCTGGGAACTCCAAGAATGTTGTAAAAGCTGCAGAAATGGCCCGTTCTATCGGCATGCACACCATAGCTTTCACAGGTGAAGGCGGTGGAAAACTAGCTGAATTATGTGATATTACATTAGCTATTCCAAGCAATGTGACAGCTCGTATTCAAGAAATGCACATTCTAGCAGGTCATATAATGTGCGAAATCATTGAAGAAGATTATTAACCGTTACGGTCATATTTATAAATAGATACATGTTTGAAACCCTGTTTTTTAGATAACTCGTTATACATGTATATTGTGGTAAGGAATAGGTGGATTATGATAAATGCTACCATTAATCAATTTTTGACAAAACAACTACCCAATCTAAAGATTGCCGTTATAGGTGATGTGATGGTAGATCGTTATGTTTTTGGTGATGTAAGTCGTATTTCTCCGGAAGCACCGGTTCCTGTAAACCGCGTGGCAAAGATGAAAGAAGTGCTTGGTGGTGCCGGTAATGTTGCGTCAAACTTATCAAATTTAGATTGTACAGTATATCTTGGTGCTATTGCTGGTAATGATGACCATGGTCGTTTATTACAACAATTGCTAAAGGCTGATAAGATTGATACAACAGGTTTATTAACGAGTGATAATCGTTCTACCATTACTAAAATGCGTATTCTAGGCGATCGACAACAGATGATGCGTCTTGATTTTGAAACGATTACAGATTTAACAAGTGAGGAAGAGAAACGACTGTCTGCTTGGCTAGAAAATCTTTGTAAGGCTGGTATCGATGGTATTGTTGTATCTGACTATGGCAAAGGCGTTTGTACACCAACATTGCTTAAAAAAATCTTTAGTTTAGCTAAGGCGTATGGCGTACAAACCATTGTTGATCCTAAAGGTTCAGACTGGTCTAAATATAATGGTGCAACTTGTATTACACCGAATGTAAAAGAACTCGGTGAATGTGTAGGTCGTAAATTAGAAAATGATGATACCACTATTGTTGAAGCAGCTAAGTCAGTACTGGCTAATGTTGATTTAGAGTACATTGTGGCTACTCGTTCCGCAAAAGGGATCACTGTTATTGCAAAGGATGGCCGTACATGGCATAATCCTGCCACACAACAAGAGGTATTCGATGTAAGTGGTGCAGGTGATACGGTTGTATCCATGATGATGACATGCCTTGCCAGTGGCCTATCTATGCGTTTAGCATTACATATTGCAAATGGTGCAGCAGGCATTGTCGTATCCAAGGTTGGTACATATCCAATTCATCGTTCTGAACTATTGGATTTATGGCATTCATATAAGCATAGTGTTCAATCGAAGCCTTTATACACAAAGGAAGAGATGAAGCAGCTTATTACACAATGGCAAAACAAGGGTGAAACTGTTGTGTTTACAAATGGTTGCTTTGACATTCTTCATCGTGGACATATTACGTACTTACAAGAGGCGGCTCAGTTAGGTGATCATCTAATTATTGGTTTGAATTCCGATGCTTCTGTTAGACGTCTAAAGGGCGAAACACGTCCCATCGTAAGTGAAGAAGATCGCGCAGCATTATTAAGTGCGTTGCGTTGTATCGATGGTGTGGTTTTATTCGAAGAGGATACACCAGCTGAACTATTAGCTTATTTGCGTCCTAATACGCTAGTTAAGGGCGGCGATTATAAGATAGAAGATATTATTGGACGTGAGTCCGTAGATCATGTAGAGGTGCTTTCATTTAAAGAAGGTTACTCTACATCCGATATTGTAGGGAAAATAGCTACTATGGCTAAGGAGGGTAAATTATGATTATCGTAACAGGCGGTGCTGGTTTCATCGGCAGTAATATTGTGAAAGCGTTAAATGACCGCGGTCGTACAGATATTCTTATTGTTGATGATCTTACAGATGGTCGTAAAATCCGAAATATTCAAAATTTAGAATTCTTGGATTATATCGATTGTGATGATTTTGATTGTGCTATTGCTGATGGTACATTCGATGTAGGTCCTATCGAAGTTGTATTCCATGAAGGTGCTTGTGCGGACACAATGGAATATAATGGCAAATATATGATGAAGAATAACTATGAAGGTTCTAAAAATCTATTCCACTATTGCCAAGACCGTCGTATTCCATTCATCTATGCATCCTCTGCATCTACTTATGGTAATGGTAAAAATGGTTTCGTAGAAAAACCAGAAGCTGAAGAAGCACTTAACCCATATGCGTACTCCAAATTGTTATTCGATCGCTATGTACGTAAATATGAAGGTGAATATACAGCTCAAGTAGTAGGCTTACGTTACTTTAACGTATATGGTCCTAATGAGGCTCATAAAGATAAAATGGCTTCCTTAGTTCGCCAAATGTTCTATAAAAATAAAGAAACTGGTATTATCAATCTATTTGAAGGTACAGATGGCTATGAAGATGGTGGTCAAACACGTGACTTTATCTATGTTAAAGACGTAGTTAATGTAAACTTCTATTTCTGGGAACATCCTGAAATTTCTGGTACTTTCAACTGCGGTACAGGTAATGCGCATAGCTTTAACCAATTTATGCAAGCTGTTATTGACTACAACGGCAAAGGTAAAATTGAATACATTCCATTCCCAGAGGTATTAAAAGGTAAATACCAAAGCTTTACAGAGGCTGATACTACTAAATTATTGGCTGCTGGTTATGATAAAGGGTTCCATAAAATGGAAGATGCTGTTAAGGAATATTGTGAATTACTCGATAATAACGAAGGGTATTTACGTTAATGCGCAAGGTATTATTTTTAGATCGCGATGGTGTTATCAATAAAGATGTTAGCTATCTATATAAAATCAGTGATTTAGAGTGGGTAGATGGTGCTAAAGAAGCTCTGGCTTATGCGTATAGTAAGGGTTATGATCTCATTGTAGTGACCAATCAAAGTGGTGTCGCTAGAGGTTATTATAAGGAATCTGATGTTCAAATTTTACATGATCACATGGCTCATGAATTAGATCGCAGTGGGGCACCAATTTTACATTTTTATTATTGCCCTCACCATAAAGAAGGCTCTGTGCCTTTTTATGCTGTCGATTGTGAATGTAGAAAGCCAAAGCCTGGCATGATTAATCAAGCTATTAAGGATTATGATGTAGACCCTAAAAGTAGTTTCCTTATTGGCGATAGTCAGCGCGACGTTGATGCAGCAGAAGCAGCTGGCGTAAGAGGTTATTTATTCACTGGTACAAATCTATTGGATTTTATTAAGACTATTATTTAGTTAATTATTACCATTACATTGTTTTACCTTTAACTTGAGTCTAGTTTAAGGTGATATAAGGTTGTTTAGTTGTGGTGTTGTATCTTGGGAGGCTATATGAAAGACTACAAGAACATACTCATCATTAAGATGAGTTCCTTAGGTGATGTGATTCATGCATTACCTACCTTGTATGCAGTGCGTAAAAATTGGCCTAATGCGCATATTACCTGGGCTATTCATGAGCAATTTGCTAGCCTTCTGCCTGGTACACCATGGGTGGATGATGTCATCATTATCGACAAGAAACAACTTAAAAAACCTGCCTATCTATGGCAATTACGTAAGGAGTTACATAGTCGTCACTTTGATATGACATTGGACTTACAATGTATTGCGAAGAGCGCCATTGTATCTTTACTATCTGGGGCTCCTGATAAATATGGTTATTGGGAGCTTCGGGAAGGTAGTAATTTAGTCAATAAAGCACTAGTAGGTGAGCATAAATACGACCATGTCATTGAACGCTATTTAGATACTGTTCGAGCCCTCGGTGGTGACGTAGATAGTATAGAATTTCCTATGCCTGCCTACGTAGATGCTGAGAAGTCCGTAAAAGAGAAGTTAGCCTGTCATGGCGTTGACGAAGATTATATAGTTGTTGTACCTGGTGCTCGCTGGATTATTAAGGAATGGCCTCTCCTTAACTTTGGAGAGCTATGTATCCGTTTATGTGAGTCTGGTAAAAAAGTTATTATTGCCGGGGCTCCTGATGATGCAGAAAAAGGAGCTTTCATAGAAAACTATGTAAAAAATAAGAATCTTGTCAATTTAGTAGGATCTACATCTATGCCAGAATTGATTGAATTGATTCGACATTGTGAAATTTTTATCAGTGCTGATACGGGGCCTTTGCATATTGCAAATGCTCTTAAGCGCCCTTTGATTGCACTATTTGGAACCACATCTCCGAAACGAACTGGTCCATACGGAGGCAGTCATGTACATCTGATTATTTCACCCACATCAAAGGCTACGCCTGAGCAGCCGCTCGTAGATGATCCGGATTGTATGGCTCAAATTCCAGTAGATGCAGTATGGTCAGTATATGAACAAGTACTTGGAAAGGAACTGTAATGGAACTCGATTATAAACGCATTGTGGTCACCTTTCTTATGCACTTAGGTGATGTTATTTTAACGACTCCATTCTTAGAGGTGCTACGTAAAGCGGCTCCACATAGTCATATTACATATGTAATAGATGAAAAACTGCAACAAGTGATGCAATATAATCCAAATATTGATGAACTTATCGTTGTAGATAAAAAGGGGCGTCATAATAGTATTTCTGGGCTCAATGAGATAGCTCGAGAGATTAATGCAAAGGGTAAACCTGATATCGTTATCAATTTACATCCTAATGAACGTACTTCCTATTTAGCCTGGAAGATTCATGCGCCCATTACGACTGGTATGAGTCATTTTTTATTTAGACCGTTTATGACAAAGTATACCCGTCTAGACCGTAAAACTCGCCACGCTGCAGATATGTACATCAATGTACTAGAACAATTAGGTGTAACGGATATTTCTAACTCTGGTTTACATATTGAAACTTGTGAGGCATGGCGCCGTGAGGCTCAGGAGTTCTATGCTAGTCATGGTTTAACAGATAGTGATACGCTCATCGGTTTTAATATTGGTAGTGCTGTTCCTGAGAAACGCTGGCCTGCTGAACGATTTGCCCATGTAGCTGATTATTTCGGTCATTTAGGGTATAAAACAGTATTCTTTGGCGGCCCTATGGATCTCGAAATGGTGCAACCTGTAGTAGAACAAATGGAAACGAAACCGATTGTGGCTACCGGAAAATTCCAGTTAGGACCGTTGGCGGCGGCAATGAGCCGCTGTAATCTATTGATTACAAATGACTCTGGTCCTATGCATGTGGCCATCAGCCAAAAGGTGCCAATTGTGGCGCTTTACGGTCCATCAAACCCATTCTTTTATGGTCCGTACCAAGCTCATGCTATCGTTCTTGAAACGATGGACTCCTATGAGGTTGGTAAAAGCATGAAGAAGATTATTAAAGAAGGAAATTACAAAGGTTTGTCCGTAATTTTTGAAGAACAGGTCATTAAAGCAGCGGAAACGTTGCTTTCAGAATCGAAATAAACATATGAACTATATTGTATTTGATTTAGAGTGGAATCAGCCCTATAGCAATGATATTAGCTTTATGAAGCGCACAAAAATGCCGTTAACAGGGGAAATCATTCAAATCGGAGCGGTAAAACTGAATGAAAAGATGGACATTGTAGATCATTTTACAATGTTCATCAAACCACAATACCTGCCACGGATGCATAAACATGTCCGTGAATTAACTGGTATTACATCTCGAGAGCTCGATCATGGTGTACCATTTAAGACTGCTATGCAGTACTTTCAAAACTGGTGTGGTGATGAGTATATGCTGTTATCTTGGGGTTCTGATGACATTCTCATATTGCGTGAAAACCTGATGCTTCATAGGATGAAAGCTCTATCTTATGATCAATGGGTTGATGCACAGATGATTTACTCCTATCAACGATATGGTACAAGTCAACAGTATTCTGTAGCGCATGCCATGGAGGATCTTAATATATCTACCGAGCATTTATCAGCTCATAATGCGTTACATGATGCTGTGTTTACGGCACATATATGTCAAAAATTAGATATACCACAAGGTATTTTACATTATGATCAAATTCGAAAGGAAAGCAGTAATCCTTTCTTATATCCACCGATTTTGACATTTTTTATGTATGAAAACTTCCCTGAGAAGAAACGTATCGTTCATGATAGACGGGTTCGATTATCGTTTTGTCCATATTGTCAGACACGGTTAGAAATGACTAGGCCTGAACGATTACAAGGGGACAAGCATCTCGCCATCGGCGTTTGTCCGAAACACGGCGATTTTGCAGTGCAACTTAAAGTTGGAAAATATACGATTAAGTCCGGTAGTACAAAATTCTACGTTACAAAGGTATTAACCCATTGTACGGACGAAATTCGTTCTCTATATACTCAGAAGTCTGAAATCAATCGAGAAAAAGAGCGAAAATATTTAGAATTTCGCAAGGCGGAACTTGAAAAGGACCGCCAAAAATAATGATGTTAATACAGGTTCACAATGATAGAGCCGTAACGGTTAAACTGTGAGCTTATAGAAAGGATAGATTATGGAACGTAAATATGCTTGGCATAATTATAATGATGCCACAATGGAAAAGGTATATGCCTTAAGTGATACATATCGTCAATTTTTAGATAATGGTAAAACAGAACGTGAATGCGTTGTACAAGCTGTTGAATTTGCAGAAGCTAAAGGATATGTAAACTTAAAAGATATTATTAAATCCAATACACCAATTAAAGCAGGTGACAAGATTTATTACACACATATGGATAAATCCATTGCTTTGTTTAACATTGGTACCGATGATATTGAATTTGGTATGAATATTTTAGGTGCTCATATTGACTCTCCACGTATCGATGTAAAGCAAAACCCACAATATGAAGATAGTAATTTAGTATTTTGGGATACCCATTATTATGGGGGCATTAAGAAATACCATTGGGTTGCCATGCCTCTCGCTATTCATGGCGTAGTAGTTAAAACAGATGGTACACGTATCAACATTAATATTGGCGATAAGGAAAATGATCCTGTATTCTGCATTACAGATTTGTTACCTCATTTGGGACAAGAACAAATGCAAAAGAATGCAGCGAAGGTAATTGAAGGGGAGGCCCTCGATTTACTTATTGGTAGCCGTCCTGTAAAAGATGAAGAAAAAGAAGGGGTTACTAAATTTATTAATAACCTTCTTGAAAAAGAATATGGCTTTGTAGAACGTGATTTATTATCTGCAGAACTCGAGATCGTACCAGCAGGCAAGGCTCGTGATATGGGCTTTGACCGTTCTATGGTTATGGCTTATGGTCAAGATGATCGCGTTTGTGCGTACACATCTTTAGTGGCTATGCTTGAAGTAGACAATGTAAAACGTACAACTTGTTGTTTGCTTGTAGATAAAGAGGAAATTGGTTCTGTGGGAGCTACAGGTATGCAATCTCGCTTCTTTGAAAATGCAGTAGCAGAAGTGCTTACCCTAATGGGCAAACCTAATTCTGTAAGTGTACGACGTACATTGGGAAATTCTCGTATGTTATCTTCCGATGTTAGTGCCGGTTATGACCCGCTATATGCATCTGCTTTCGAAAAGAAAAATGCATCTTACCTAGGTATGGGTGTTGTGTTCAATAAATTTACTGGTTCTCGTGGTAAATCTGGTTCCAATGATGCGAATGCTGAATATATGGGCTTTATTCGTCGTGTCATGGAATCTAACAATGTAACATATCAAACTGCAGAGCTTGGTAAGGTTGACCTTGGCGGTGGTGGTACCATTGCGTATATCATGGCCTTATACGGTATGAATGTTATCGACTGTGGCGTAGCCGTGCTTAGCATGCATGCTCCATGGGAGGTTACATCCAAAGCCGATATTTACGAGGCTAAACGATGCTACGTTGCATTCTTAAATGCAGCAGATGAATCAATCTAAATTTATGGGGCTTTCACCAATGGTGAAAGTCCATTCTATGTGAGGTATATATGAAGCAAACAGATTTAGGTGCAGCTATAGAGGCAGCTAAGGGAGAGGCTACAGAGGTTAAGACGGTAAAGGTCGATATCTTTGATATTCCTGAAACAAAGGCAGAAGAGTATATTGCTAATCGTGAAGAGGTGGCAGAAGCTGCAGCACAGGTAATGAAACCTTATTGTGTAATGGTAAAACGTGAAACATTAGATCCTGAAGAAGGGGAAGCTGTTGTTGGGTATTATGTAACAGGTGAAATTTTAATGTGTGTCATCCTTGACCCATTTGAAGTTCCTGTTATGAAGGTCGCTCTCGATAAAGGGACGCTTAAAGATTATATTTTAGCGGCTAATGAGCTAACAGAAGACATGTTAGCATCACTTGAAAAATAAGAGGATTTCACATTTTTATGTGTCCTATAAATGGACAAATGTAAAATACTTTAATCTGCTACATTGATGTAGTAAAGAAATTTGTTTATAATAGATGTATTATAGTCATTGCAGATAGGAAGGAAATCCCCATGAATTTAAAAAAAGGTATTGCCCTAGCGCTCACGGCGGCAGCATTGATGGCATTCACAGGCTGTGGCTCCAATGGAACAACATCTAATGGTGAATACAAGGTTGGCGTAGTACAACTGGTAGAACATCCTGCACTAGATGCAGCAAACAAAGGTTTTGTTGATGCTTTAAAAGAAAAGGGCTTAGCTGATAAAATCACCTTTGACCAACAAAATGCACAAGCAGATCAATCTAATTTGAACAGCATTGCACAGCGTTTTGTATCTGATCGTAAAAACTTAATTTTAGCCATTGCAACACCAGCAGCTCAATCTATGGCAAATGCAACTCACGATATTCCAATCTTGGGTACTGCAATTACTGATTATGAAGCAGCTAAACTTGTTAAATCTAATGAACATCCAGGTGGTAATGTATCTGGTACATCCGATATGAACCCAGTAGAACAACAAGTTGATTTAATTTTAAAAGTATTACCAAATGCTAAGACAATTGGTACTATTTATAGCTCTAGTGAAGTAAACTCTCAAATTCAAGTCGAGAAAATGAAAGCGTATGCAGCTACAAAAGGTATCAAGGTTGAAGAGGTTACCGTTTCTAATGTAAACGATATTCAACAAGCAGCACAAAATCTTGTATCTCAACATGTAGATGCAATTTATGTACCAACAGATAATGTTGTAGCTTCTGCGATGAGCAATCTTGTAGCGATTACCGACCCAGCAAAAATTCCTGTATTTGGCGGCGAAGATAACCACGTAAAAGGTGGTGCTGTAATGTCCTTGTCCGTAGATTACTACAAACTTGGATACCAAACAGGTTTAATGGCAGCTAAAATTTTAACTGGTGAAGCTAAAGTTGAAGATATGCCTATTGAAATGCAAAAAGAATTTAAATTAGTTGTAAGTAAAGATAAATTACAAAAATTGGGCATCACATTACCAGAAGAATTGATGAACAAAGCAACTATGATTTAATACACACTGGTAAGGAGTTACATATGAACTGGAAAAAAGGTATTGCAGTAGCACTTAGTGCTATCTCTATTATGGCTATGGTAGCTGGTTGCGGTTCCAACACAGCAACTAATGATCAAAAGAAAATCGGCGTTATTCAATTGGTAGAACATCCATCCCTTGATGCTGCTAATAAAGGCTTTGTTGATGGCCTTGCATCTAAAGGTTATAAAGATGGAGAGAACATCAAATTAGACCAACAAAATGCTCAAGCTGATCAATCTAATTTGAATAGTATTGCTCAACGATTCGTATCTGATAAAAAGGATTTAGTATTAGCCATTGCAACGCCAGCAGCTCAAACTATGGCAAATGCATCTCATGATATTCCTATCATGGGTACTGCTATTACAGACTACGTTACAGCAAAACTCGTTCAATCTAACGAACATCCAGGTGGCAATGTATCTGGTACATCTGATATGACACCTGTAGAAAAAGAGGTTGACCTTATTATTGCATTAGTACCAAATGTAAAACGTATTGGTGCAATTTACACATCTTCTGAAATCAACTCCCAACTTCAAGTTGAAAAAATGAAAGCTTATGCAGCTACTAAAGGTATCACTGTTGTAGAAGCAACTGTTTCTAACGTAAATGATATCCAACAAGCCGCTACAAATCTTGTAAACCAAGATGTACAAGCTATTTATACACCAACTGATAATGTATTGGCATCTGCTATGGCTAACTTAGCTCAAATTACTGATGCTGCTAAAATTCCAGTATTTGCTGCCGATGAAGGTATGACAATGACTGGTGGTGTGGCAACATATTCTGTTGACTACTATAAATTAGGTTATCAAACTGGTTTAATGGCTGCCAAAGTGCTTTCTGGTGAAGCTAAAATTTCTGATTTAGCCATTGAAACACAAAAGGATATTAAGTTAACTGTTAACGAAGAACGTGCTAAAAAATTAGGTATCACAATTCCTGAAGCACTTCGTAAAGATATGAAACAATAGAGGAGATTTTGATGTTAGATTTAGTGGTAGGCACCATAACAACAGGCCTTTTATGGTCTTTGTTAGCGGTTGGTGTTTTCATCACCTTCCGTGTATTAGATGTGGCTGACTTAACCGTAGAAGGTACGTTTCCAATGGGGGCGGCCATTTCTGCAATTTTAATTACTAGTGGTATGAACCCAATTCTATCTATCTTGATTGCCGGCATTGGCGGTATGGCTGCAGGTGCTGTGACAGGATGGATTCATACTAAATTGAAGATCCCTGCATTGCTAGCTGGTATCTTAACAATGATTGCTTTATACTCCATTAATCTTCATATTATGGGGAAAGCTAACGTGTCCTTGCTTCGTATGGATACAATTTATACAATTATCGGTAGTGTACTTCACACAGGAAACATGTGGTCTGCAGCTATCGTAGGTATCATCGTAGCTGTTGTAGTTTGCTTATTACTATTCTGGTTCTTCGGTACAGAAATTGGTACAGCATTACGTGCTACAGGTGTTAACCCTCAAATGATTCGTGCTCAAGGTGTAAATACTGACAATATGATCGTTCTTGGTCTTTTGATTTCCAATGGTTTTGTTGGTATGTCTGGTGCATTGATTGGTCAATTCCAAGGCTTTGCCGACGTAGGTATGGGTATTGGTACTATTGTAATCGGCTTGGCTTCCGTAATTATCGGTGAGGTAGTATTTGGTACAAAATCCTTCGTACGTAGCCTCATTGCTGTAGTACTTGGTTCTATCGTATATCGTATCGTTATTGCGGCTGTACTCTATATGGGGATGCCACCAAACGATTTGAAATTATTCACTGCTATTCTTGTTGCCATCGCGCTTTCCTTGCCTACATTAAAAGCAAAATGGTTGGCTCGTTAAGGAGGACACTATGTTAGAAGTAAAAAATATGGTAAAAACCTTCTTTAAGGGCACAATCAATGAAAAAACTGCTCTTCAAGGTATTGATCTTCGATTAGAAGAAGGCGATTTCTGTACTGTAATTGGTGGTAATGGTGCTGGTAAAAGTACGTTGCTAAACTCCATCGCTGGTGTGTTCCCAGTTGATGAAGGCTCCATTACTATTAATGATATTGATGTTACAAAAATGCCAGAATACAAACGTGCTAAATACATTGGCCGTGTATTCCAAGACCCTATGGTTGGTACGGCCGGTAATATGCAAATTGAGGAAAACTTGATCCTTGCTATGCGCCGTGGTAAAAACTTAGGTCTTAAATGGGCTTTCAAAGATAGTGAACAAGCATTCTTTAAAGAACGCCTTGCATTATTAGGTTTAGGCCTTGAAGACCGTTTGTCTGCTCGTATGGGCTTATTATCTGGTGGTCAACGCCAATCTATTACATTATTGATGGCTACTATGCTCCGTCCTGACCTTTTATTGCTAGACGAACATACAGCGGCTCTTGACCCTAAGACTGCAGAAAATGTTTTGCAATTAACAGATAAACTCGTGTCAGAACATAATTTGACAACTCTTATGATTACTCATAATATGCGTGATGCATTGCGCTTTGGTAATCGCCTCATCATGATGGATGCTGGTCGCATTATTTATGATGTAAAAGGGGAAGAAAAGAAAAAATTAACAGTTGCTGATTTATTACAAAAATTTGAAGTAGCTGGTGAAGGTGCATTAAGTGACCGTATGATGCTTGGTGCAAAATAATAGAAGAGGGCTGTGGCCCTCTTTTATTTATGACATATCTTTACAAGTTACGGAACATACTGTATACTAAATAAGGTCGTAAGACATATCGTAAGCGAAGTATTCGAATCTCCAACGGTTACTTAAGCTTATCGGGATTATTTATTTTTTAGGAGGTAACATTAATGTTAACTACAGAAGCTAAATTAGCAGTAATTAAAGAATACGCTACTCATGAAGGTGACACTGGTTCTCCAGAAGTACAAGTTGCGATTTTGACAAGCCGCATCCAATACTTAACAGATCACTTGAAAGAACACAAAAAAGACCATCATTCCCGTCGTGGTTTGTTGAAATTGGTTGGTCAACGCCGTAACATGCTTGACTACCTTCGTCGTAAAGATATCGAACGTTACCGTTCCCTTATCGAACGTCTTGGTCTTCGTAAATAATAAAACTAGCCGTCCCATAGGACGGCTTTTTTTATTTGATTTCTCTATGTTATAATAACGATAGGCAAAGGGAAACGAATGCCGATAATCTATTGTGGCAACACGAAAAAAGGACAGAGCGGCAACTCTGTCCTTTTTATTGTGCTAATTGCTATAATAATTAGCTTATTTTTTCTTGATGATATATAATAAGAAGGTATACATATAAGAAGATTTTTAGGAGGAATAGGAATGGAACAATTCCAAATGGACCTAGCTGGTCGTACGCTTACGATCGAGACTGGGGAACTTGCAAAACAAGCTGGCGGTGCTGTAATGGTTGGTTATGGCGATACTCGTGTACTCGTTACCGCTACAGGTTCTAAAGAGGCGAAGGATATCGATTTCTTCCCACTTACAGTAGACTATGAAGAAAAAATGTATGCTGTTGGTCGTTTACCAGGTGGCTTTATTAAACGTGAAGCACGTCCACCTGAATCTGCGATTTTGAATAGCCGTTTGATTGACCGTCCTATTCGTCCATTATTTGATAAAGGTGTACGCAATGAAGTACATGTAGTGGCAACTGTTATGTCCGTTGATCAAGATTGTGATCCTGCAATCTGTGGTATGATTGGTGCATCTGCAGCATTGTCTATTTCTGATATTCCTTGGAATGGTCCTATTGCAGGTGTTCGCATGGGCCGTATCAATGGTGAATTTGTTGTTAATCCAACAAAAGAACAATTGGAAGCAACAGACCTTAATATCGTTGTAGCTGGTACAAAAGATGCTATCCTCATGGTTGAAGGTGGTGCTCAAGAGGTTCCAGAAGAAACTATTCTTGAAGTTATCATGGCAGCTCATGAAGAAATCAAAAAAATCGTAGCTTTCCAAGAAGACATGAAAGCTAAAGTAGGCAAGGAAAAACGCGTATTTGAAAGTAAAGACGTGCCTGCTGAAATCGCTGATGCAGTTCGTACCTATGGTCATGATAAACTTGATGCAGCAGTTCGTTGTGCAGATAAACAACAACGTGATGCACAAGAAAGCGAAGTACGTACTGATGTATTAGCTCACTTTGAAGAAATTTACCCAGATAACTTGGCGGATGTAAATAAAGCATTTGATGCAATGACAAAAGAAATCGTTCGTCATATGATTACTGTTGAAAAAATTCGTCCAGACGGCCGTAAACTTGATGAAGTACGTCCTATCTCTTGTCGTACAGGTGTATTACCTCGTACACATGGTTCTGGCTTATTTACACGTGGTCAAACTCAAGTATTGAACGTAGCCACTGTAGCCCCATTGTCTGAAACTCAAACAATTGATGGCATTGGTTTAGAAACAGAAAAACGTTATATTCACCACTATAATTTCCCATCCTTCTCCGTAGGTGAAACTCGTTCCTCCCGCGGTCCTGGCCGTCGTGAAATTGGTCATGGTGCGTTGGCTGAACGTGCATTGGTACCTGTTATTCCTAGTGAAGAAGAATTCCCATATGCATTGCGTCTTGTATCTGAAGTATTGGAATCCAATGGCTCTAGCTCCATGGCATCCGTATGTGGTTCCACATTATCCTTGATGGATGCTGGTGTACCTATTAAAGCTCCAGTAGCTGGTATCGCAATGGGTCTTGTAACACAAGGTGAACACTACACAATCTTAACAGATATTCAAGGTATGGAAGATGCTCTTGGCGATATGGACTTCAAGGTTGCTGGTACAGCAAAAGGCGTAACTGCTATTCAAATGGATATCAAGATTTCCGGCTTGTCCCGTGAAATCCTTCATGAAGCATTAGAACAAGCTCATAAAGGTCGTATGCATATTATGGGGATCATGCTTGATACAATTGCTGAACCACGTCAACAAATGTCTCAATACGCTCCACGTATCATTACAATGAAAATTGATCCAGATAAGATTCGCGATGTAATCGGTTCTGGCGGTAAAGTAATTCGTGGTATCATCGATGAAACAGGTGCAAAAATTGACATCGAAGATGATGGTACAGTATTCATTGCTTCTGTAGACCAAGAAGGTGCTGCTAAAGCTCAACAAATCATTGAAAACCTTACTAAAGAGGTTGAAGTAGGGGAAGTATACCTTGGTAAAGTAACTCGTTTGATGGCATTTGGTGCTTTCGTAGAGGTATTACCGGGTAAAGAAGGTCTTGTACACATTTCCAAACTTGCAAAAGAACGCGTTGAAAATGTAGAAGATGTAGTAAATGTAGGTGATGAGATTATGGTAAAAGTTATCGAAATCGATAAACAAGGCCGTATCAACTTGTCCCGTAAAGATTGTTTAAAATAAGAGGTGTTACATGGATATTCGTGGCTTTGAAGTAGTTTCTGCTTTTGAAGAACAAGATATCAATTTACCAACCCGTAAAACAACAGAAAGCGCAGGTTACGATATTGAATGCGCTGAAGCTGTTACATTAGAACCAGGTCAAGTAGTACTCGTTCCAACAGGTCTTAAAGCTTTCATGGCGTATGACGAATATCTTGCTATTCATATCCGTTCTAGCATGGCTATTAAACGCCATCTTGCACTTGTGAATAGTACTGGTATCATCGATAGCGATTACTACAATAATGAGGAGAATGAAGGTCATATCATGATCGCCCTCCTAAACTTTGGCAAAGAAACCGTTACCCTTGAAAAAGGCGAACGCGTTGCGCAAGGTATATTCTCTAAATACCTACTCACAAACGATGACGATGCAACAGGTGTCCGTACAGGTGGTATCGGTAGCACTGGCACAATGTAAACTACATACAATTCTGAACAGAATGGTGAAAGCCGCTCAACTGATGTTGGGCGGCTTTTTATAATTTGTACGCCGAATAGGCATGACTAAACCCCCAGTTAAACTGGGGGTCGGTAAAAAATTCTTAGAGAAAAGGAAAGA